>JBBSBO010000130.1:0-6685 GCA_038251215.1 Caldilineales bacterium | reverse complement strand
CAATTTGAATCCCGATCCAGATCATCCGCTACCCAAAAGGAATACGCCATGACCCAACAAACTACTCTGCCCATCGCCGTACAGCTCTATACGCTGCGCCATCTGGAGCAGCCGCTGGACGTCCTCCTCGGCTTGGTCGCCGACGCGGGCTACAGCGGCGTGGAGACCATCGGCAACCACAACCTCGCCGCGGCGCAGATGAACGAACTGCTGGACAAGCACAACCTCAAGGCCATCTGCACGCATGTGCCCCTCGCCGCCGCCGAAAATGACCTGGACACGGTGATCACCTTCAACCAGGCAATCGGCAACACCTGCATCTGCGTGCCCGCCCTGCCGCAAGAACTTCGCAGCACCACCGCCAAGGGCTGGCTGGAGATGGGCAAACGCCTGGGCGCCATCGGCGCGCGCTGCGCCGACGCGGGCATGCGCTTCCTCTATCACAACCACGCCTGGGAAATGACGGAGATGGACGGCAAGCTCGCCATCGACTGGCTGTTTGAAGGCGCCTCGCCCGAAAACTTGCTGTGGGAGCCGGACCTGGGCTGGATCGTGCGCGGCAACGCCGACCCCATCGCGCTGCTCCAGCGCTACGCCGGGCGCTGCCCGCGCATTCACGTCAAAGACGTAGCCGCGGCGGGGCAGAACGAAGACCAAATGGGCTTTGCCGATGTCGGCTACGGCACGATTGACTGGACCAAGCTGCTGGCAGCCGCCAAGGCCGCCGGCGGCGAATGGTACATCGTCGAGCACGACCTGCCCAAGGACCCCGCCCAGACCGTGCAGCGCAGCCTCGCCTTCCTGGATAAGACGCTGGCCCCGCTCTACGCCTAAGTGCAAGGATTGAAGCAAGAATAGCCCACAGTCGCCGTGCAGGGGGCCAACCTCGGCTTCCTGCACGGCTGTTCATAGGAGACGCCGCCATGACACGAAGCGCCATGTTCACCGGGCTGGTCTTTGACGAGGCGGGCTTACCGGCAGAAGTCGCCTGGGTGGGCGAAAACGCCTGCTATGTAGTCGACGACGACGGCTTCCGCCGCCACATCGACGCCGGCGAGATCGACCGGCAGGTGCTGCGCTTTCTGCGCCAACAGGTGGAGGGCAGCCGCGACCTGGCGGTGGGCGCCATGCTCGACATGATGGGGCAGGACGACATCTTCACCAAGGCCGCCGTCGAGTCGTCCATCGACCACATGGAGGACGCGGTAGGCCAGCCCATCCCGTCCGACGCGCTGCAATGGCTGGGCATGTTGGGCTTTCGCATTGTGATCGACTACCACGGCAATGTCGTGGACGTGGTCATGCCCGCCGCCGGCGGCGATGAAGGCGGCGAAGGCGAGGAATAGCGCCGAAGCATACGGGCGGAGCAGGACGATCTGCGCGGCGCTTACTCGCCGGACAAATGCGCCAGCGCTAACGCCACTGCCGTCGCCCAGGGCAGCACCTTGAACTCCCCGCGGCGCAAGGCCGCGCCCATCTCCGTGCGCGTCAGCAACAGCAGCTCCTGTTCCTCCAGGTCGTCGGCGTCGATCGGCCGGCGCCACTCCGCCCCGCGCGCCAAGAAGAGATGCGCCGTGCCTGCGCCGCGATTGCCGTCGACGGCATACTGTCCCAAGCTGATCCACTCGGGCGCGACGTAGCCGGTTTCCTCCAGCAGCTCGCGCTGCGCCGCGTCCAGCGCATCCTCGCCCGGCTCCAAATAGCCGCCCGTCACCGCCAGCGACACGCCGCTGACCGCGTACTTAGTTTGGCGGAAACAGATATACTCGCCCGCCGTGGTCTCGGCGACCACGTTGATGAAGTCCGGCGTGATCAGCCAGGGCCAATCCTCGATCACCTGCCCGTCGGGCAGCCGCACGGTGTGATACTCGACCGTGAGGAACTTGCCGTCGCCGGCCTGCAACACGGTGTGACGCGCCTGGGTCTGCCAGTTTTCCAAAGCGTATCCTCGTCTCTCTTCTTTTTCTTCGCCTAAAAGGGGTCCGTGCGGGCGTCCGGCTCCAGCGAAAAGGCCAGCGGGTAGCCGGCGGCCTGGGCGCGCGCCCGCGCTACGCTCGCCAGCGCCTCGGCCGCTGCCCGTGAGCGGATCACCACCACAGCCGCGCCCTGCTCGTGCGCCGTCAGCGCGATGTAGTCGGCGATCTCCTCGGACAGCATGAAGACGGCTTCCAGGGTGTCGATCACAAACTCAAACGGCGTCTTGTCGTCGTTGAGGATCACCACGCGCCAGGTCTCGCCGGCTGCATCCGGCTGGGCCGGCGCCTCAAAAGGCGACCATTCTTCCGCCATAAAGACTTGCTCCTGCGTGAATGGATAGAACGTGGATGGCGCGGATTGGGCGGATCATCGCGGACAAATCCAAACTATCCGTGTCAATCTATTCCAATCCGTAAAATCTGTGTCCGCTCTGAGGCCCTTTGGCGCGGCGCGCTAGGCGGGCGGGCGTTCCAGCGGCGGCGCGCTGGCGGTGAAGTCCGCCGCCAGCCGCGGCGCGTAGTCCGCGATCAACGCCTGCACGCGTGCGCGCTGCGGTGACGCCACGATCAAGCCCACGTGCCGCGCCTTGTCCATGCGCCACACGATCTCGGCGTCGTTGTAGGCCGAGGTGTCGGGCTGTTCCTGGCGCGCCAGCGTGACCATCAGTCCTGCATACTCCCGGCGCACGGGCGGCAATTCGTAGGACTGACCGCGCAGATGCGCCATCTCGATGCGCGCCCACTCCGCCCACGGGTTGATGCCGCTCTCCATCTCGATCAGTTTGTCCGTGCCCGCGCCGCCCACGCGCGCCGCGATCTCCAGGAAGTGGAACTGCCCGCTCTCCTGGCTGCGGATATACTCGGCATGGGTGGCGCCGCGCACCATGCCCATCGAATGCACCACCTGGCGGTTGAACGCTTGCAGCGCGGCGTCCTCTTCCTCGCCATAGGCCAGCGTGCTGGTCACGAACACGCCGCCGCCCTGATAGACGGACATGGGCGGCATGCCATATTTGTGGCTCGTGGCAAAGATGATCTCGCCGTCCCACACCAACGAGTCAACGTGATAGACATCGCCGGGCACGAACTGCTCCAGCACAAAGAAGGATTGCCGGTCGCCCAGCGTGTCGAGCAGCCGCCACACCTCTTCGGCGGAGGCGACCTTCTTGATGCCCATCGAGCCGGCTTCGCCGCGCGGCTTGAGCACCCAGGGCGGCGGCACGCGCACCATAAACTCGCGCAGGCGGTCATAGTTCAACACCTGTACGAACTCCGGCACAGGCATGCCGTGCTCGCGGGCGTGGACGCGCATCGCCAGCTTATCGCGGAAGAGCCGCGCCTGCGAGCTGCCCATGCCGGGCAGGCGCATGTGTTCGCGCAGCGCCGCGCCCGTCTCCACGTCGTAGTCATCCAGCGCCGCGATCACGTCCAACGCACGGCCGCGCGCCAGATAGCTGACGGCGTAGGTGATGTCCGGCTGCGTGGTCAGGTCGGGCATGAGGAACATCTCGTCGATGGCGTGGCGCGGCCACGGTTCGTGCTCCAGCTTTTGCTGCGTCACCAAGATCACGTGGCAGCCCAACTGTTTGCACGTCTCCATAAACAGCCCGCCCTTGAAGTAGCTGGCGAGACACAACACCGTCAAGTTTTCCGATTGTGAGGACATGGGCGCTATCCTGTGCAGCAACACGCTTCACCGAGACTGCGAGCATTTTACTACACACCGGTACTGCACACCGCAAAGGCGTCCCTTGCAGAAGCCCAGCGCCTATACAATTTACCTGAGCATGGGCGCGGCGCAGGCCTTGTTCAGCTACATGATCTTCACCGTGCTCGCCGTCTACTATGTGCAGGTCGTGAGCATGAACCCGTTGCAGCTCGTGCTGGTGGGCACGACAATTGAGCTGACCATCCTGCTCTTCGAGATCCCCACCGGCGTGGTGGCGGACCTCTACAGCCGGCGGCTGGCTGTGATCATCGGCTTCGTGCTGATCGGCCTCTGCTATGTGATCGAGGGCTGGGTCCCGCTCTTCGCGGCCATCCTCGTGGCGGAGTTCATCCGCGGCATCGGCGAGACATTCATCAGCGGCGCGGCGAGCGCCTGGGCGGCGGATGAGCTGGGCGAGGCACGCGTAGGCCGGGCCTATGTGCGTCACGGGCAGGCAAGCTTAGCGGGCGGCTTCGCCGGTATCCTGCTGGGAACCGCGCTGGGCGCCTGGCGGCTCAATTTGCCCATCTGGCTGGGCGGCGCGCTGCTGCTGGGGTTGAGCCTGACCCTCGCCTTCGTCATGCCCGAACGCGGCTTCACGCCCGTCCCGCGCGCCGAGCGCGCCTCCTGGCGCGCCTCGTTGAACGATATGGCAGCCACCACGCGCAGCGGGCTGCATATCGTGCGCCTGCAGCCCGTTGTGCTGATGTTCGTGTTGGTGAGCGTGGTCTTCGGCGCCTTCAGCGAGGGCTTCGACCGTCTGTGGGAAGCGCACTTTCTCACCGACATCGGCTTCCCGGCCTCGCCTGCACTGCCGCCGGTGGTGTGGATCGGCGCCATCGGCGCGGGGGCCATGCTGCTGGGCATCCTCGTCTCCGAAGGGCTGCTGCGCCGGCTGGACTTGCACGATCCGCGCGCGCTGGGCCGCACGCTGATGGGGGCGACCGCATTTCTGATCATCGCCGTGGCGGTTTTTGGGCTGGCGCGCGGCTTCGCCCTCGCCACAGCCGCCTACTGGCTGGCTGCGAGCGTGCGCACCCTGCAATACCCAATTGCCATGACCTGGGTCAACCGCAACATTCCCTCGCACGTGCGCGCCACGGTGCTCTCGATGATCTCGCAGGCGGATGCGCTGGGCCAGATCGGCGGCGGGCCGCTCGTCGGCGCGATTGGCCTGCGCTCGCTGCGCGCGGCCATCACGCTCTCCGGCCTGATGCTGACGCCGGCGCTTTTCCTCTATGGCCGCCGCCTGCGCCTGTCCGCGGTGCAGGACGCTGCCGCGCCCAATGAATGATGGAGCGCCTCGGAAGCTGTTAACGTGTAGACCAAGCCGCGCAAGCCTTTGAACGCGCCGCGTGAAGCTGCTATACTGATGCCTGGCGAGGACAGCGCTTTCGCCGCCAATGTTCAACGCGACCCGAGAAGACCATCATCCCATGACCAGCCCAGCCCCAGCCGACAACCTGCGCATCCTGATCTTTGGCGCTCACCCCGATGACCCCGACTTCTCCGCCGGCGGCGTGGCCGCGCGCTATGCGCAACTGGGCCACACGGTCAAGATGATCAGCCTGACCAATGGCGACGCCGGTCACCACACGCTGGGCGGCGCGCCGCTCGCCTGGCGCAGGCGCGCCGAGGCTGCCGCTTCGGGCGCCACACTGGGCGTCGAGTACGTCACCTTCGACATCCACGACGGCGCGCTGCTGCCCACGCTGGAGAATCGCAACGTGGTGATTGCCGCCATCCGCCGCTTCCGGCCCGACCTGGTGATGGTCCATCGCCCCAACGACTATCATCCCGACCACCGTTACGCCGCGCAGCTGGTACAGGACGCGTCCTACATGGTGACGGTGCCCAACGTCGTGTCGCACGTCCCCCATCTGCCTGCCATGCCCGTCATCGTCCACACGTGGGATCACTTTCAAAAGCCCGCGCCCTTCCACGCCGATGTCGTGGTTAGCATCGACGCGGTCGTCGAGCAGAAAGTCGACGCGCTCGCCTGCCATGAATCGCAGATGTACGAATGGCTGCCCTACAACGGCGGCTACCTGGCTGATGTGCCTGCCGACGCGCAAGCCCGCCGCCCCTGGCTGCGCGCTCGCCTGGAGCCGCGTCTGCGCCGCATCGCCGACCTGTACCGTGACACGCTCGTCCGGCTCTATGGCGAGGCGGGGCGCAGCATCTGCTATGCCGAGGCGTTTGAGGCGTGCGAATACGGCGCGCCGCTGGACGACGCAGCGCGCCGGCGCCTCTTTCCGTTTTTCACCTAAAGTGAGAAGCTCACCGCAGAGGGCGCGGAGAGCGCAGAGAAAACAAGAGCACACATAGTCCGAAAAACAAGACCACCAATCCCGCAGCGTATCATATGGAGGAGTTAGATCATGTCCAGTACCACCCCGCTTAAACAGCGCATCCATGCCGGCGAACTGCTGATAGGCGTCAGCGTGCCCATCAACTCCACGCGCAGCCAACTGGAAACCATTCTCGGTAAGGACGACTATGCCTTTGTGTGGATCGACAGCCAGCACTCGCCCCTCAACGAGGAGCGGCTCGTCGAGTTCTGTGCGATGGCCGAGTCGATGAACGTGCATGTGCAGCTGCGCCTCAAGCACACGCGCTTCACCTACCTGATCGGCAACATGCTGGACCTGGGACCGACCGGCATTGAGGTTCCCCAAGTGGAGCAGGAGGACACTGTGCGCGAGGCGCTCGACAACTTCCTCTACCCGCAAGAGGGCGTGCGCAGCTGGGGCGGGACCGCGCGCTGGGGCCTCAAGCAGCGCCCCACGCCCGCCGAGTATATGCCGTGGTGGAACAAGACCGGCGTGCTCTGGATCCAGATTGAGTCGATCCACTCCGTGGGCAACGCCCGCCTCCTAGCCAAGCCGGGCGTCGACTGCCTGTCGTGGGGGCCGAATGACCTGAGTATGGACCGGCAGCGCCACCCCGACCATCCCTTCCAGACCGACGACGACTGCGTGCGCCACGTACTCCAGCAGTT
>JBBSBO010000129.1:0-6687 GCA_038251215.1 Caldilineales bacterium | reverse complement strand
CGCACGCTTCTTCTGCTACCCTTCTCTCTTTGAAGGGTTCGGTCTGCCCGTCCTGGAAGCGCAAGCCGCTGGAGCGCCCCTTATGACAGCCAACACATCCTCTCTGCCCGAAGTCGCCGGCGACGCCGCCCTGTTGGTCGATCCGACCGACGTGGACGCCATCGCCGACGCCATGCTGCGCCTCAGCCGCGACGAGGCGCTGCGCCAACGGCTGATCGCGGCGGGCTATGAGAACGTCAAGCGCTTCTCGTGGGAAAAAGCCGCCGCCGAAACGTTCGCCGTGCTGCAAGAGGCAGCCCAGACAAACCGGCGCGGCGACGCCCGCTAGCGCGGCCTCGCGGCCCCGCGCCTCCCCGCCTGCCTTATGACGCCCAGCGCCGATCCCCAACGCATTGCCGCCCCCCATCCTCGCGCCGCCGTGGATATCCTCGGCGTGCAGGTGGACTGCGTCGACACGGCGGCGACCCTGGAGCGGATGGCGGCCTGGATCGACGCTGCGCGTGCAGCCGATCAAGCCGCCTCGTCGCCGCGGTTGGCCTGCCGCCAGATCTGCACGGTCAACCCGGAGTTCGTGATCGACGCGCGCCGCAACCCCGACTTCGCCGCGGTCCTGCGTCGCGCCGACCTGCGCGTGCCCGACGGCATCGGCATCCTGTGGGCGGCGCGGCTGCAAGGCGTGCGTCTGTATGAGCGCGTCACCGGCTCCGACAGCATCTACGAGATATGCAAACGCGCCGCCCGCGAAGGGTGGCGCGTTTACTTTTTGGGCGCTGCGCCCGGCGTGGGGCAGCGCACAGCGGAAATTCTCTCCCGCCTCTATCCGGGGCTGCGCGTGGCGGGGACCTTCGCCGGCAGCCCCGATGTTGCGGCTTGGCCGAAGATCGCGGCGCGCTTGGCCGCGGCCCGGCCCGATATTGTCTTTGTCGCCTACGGTCACCCGCGCCAGGACTTTTGGATCGACCGCCACCGCGCCGAGTTGCCGGCGGCGGTCGCCCTGGGCGTGGGCGGGGCCTTCGATTTTGTAGCGGGCGTCACCACGCGCGCGCCGCGCTGGATGCGTCGCCTGGGCCTCGAGTGGCTGCATCGCCTGATCCGCCAGCCGTGGCGGGGGCGGCGCATGGCCAAGCTGCCCGTCTTCGGCGCGGCCGTGCTGTGGCAGCGCCTGCGCCGCCCTCGCGCCTAGCCCTTGACCGACCCGGCCATCAGGCCGCGCACGAAGTAGCGTTGCAGCCCAAAGAAGACGACCAGCGGCATGATCATCGTGATGAACGCGCCGGCGGTCAACAGGTGCCAGTCGTTGCCGCGCGAGCCGACCAGGTTCGCCAGGCGCATAGTCAGCACCTCGGTATCGGGGTTGCCGCCCAGGAAGATCAACGCCACCAGGTAGTCGTTCCACACCCACAAGAACTGGAAGATGGCGAACGACGCCAGCGCGGGCAGCGACAGCGGCAGGATCAGCCGTAGGAAGACCGTGAAGTGCGACGCGCCGTCGATGAAGGCCGACTCCAGGATCTCGCGCGGCATGGTGCGGATGAAGTTAAAGAGCAGATAGACGGCCAGCGGCAAGCCGAAGCCGGTATGCGCCAACCAAATCGCCAGGAAGGTGCCGTTGAGGTTGAGGCGCGCATAGTCGCGCAGGATGGGTACCAGCGCGATTTGCAGCGGCACCACCAGCAGCGCCACTACCAGAACAAAGAGCAGCCGCCGCCCCGTAAACTTCATCCACGCGAAGCCATAGGCGGCAAAAGCCGCGATCAGGATCGGGATCACCGTCGCCGGCACCGCCACGGCAATCGAATTGAGGATCGCCCCCCAGAAGTTATCGCCGGGGATCACCTCGGTCGTGCCGCCTGGGTTGACGTATTCAAAGTCCTTGCCGCCCAAAACCTGCGTATAGTTCTCCGTCGTAAAGTTCCAGTTGACCGTCCACACCCGGTCCTGCACCTCGATGCGGCCCAGGCGGCGGTTGCCGATCCAGCGGATCTGGGCGCCATCCGGCGCCACGACGCCGGCGCGCAACTCCTCGAAGGTGGCTTCCACGCCTTCCACCTTCATCACGCCTGTGGCGTCTAGCCCCAGCTCTTTCGGGTCGAAGACGGCGACGGTTTCCCACGCGCGATGGGGGAAGATCGTCCACCACCCTGTAGACTGGATGTCGGCGCGCGGCCGCCACGAGGAAATGAACAGCCCGGCGGTGGGGATCGTCCACAGGAGGACCAGCAGCAAGAGCGTGCCGTTCAGCAAGATTTGTGAGAGCAACCTCTGTCGGCGAGAGCCTGCCATTAGAACGCCTCCTGTTCCCTGAACTGACGCAAGTTGTAGATCATGACCGGGATCACCGCGATCAGCAAGACGATGGCGATGGCCGCGCCCAGCCCGGCGTTGCGCGCGATGAAGGATTGGCGATAGAACTGCGTCGCGATCACGTCCGTGCCGAACTGCCCGCCGGTCATCACCCACACAACATCGAAGATCTTCAGCGTGAAGATAACGATGGTCGTCGTCACCGTGATGATCGTGCCGCGGATGGTGGGGATCATGATCTTGAAGAAGACCTCGAACTCATTCGCCCCGTCCACGCGCGCGGCCTCCAGGATCTCCAGGGGGATGCCTTTGAGCGCCGCCGAGAAAAGCACCATAGCATAGCCGGCTTGCAACCATACCACGATCACCACCAAGAAGAGGTTGTTCCATGGCGCGATGGCCGTATAGGCAGGCCAAGCGCGCGGAGTACCCCCGAAAGCCGTGACGATAGCGTTGAGCAGCCCGATCTGCTCCGAGCCAGGCGCTCTGACCACGTAGATGAAGTTCCAAATGACGCCGGCGCCCACGAACGAAATCGCCATGGGCATAAAGATTAAGCCCTTGGCCACGCGCTCAAAGCGGCTGCGGTCGGCCAAGGTGGCCACCAGCAGGCCAAAGCCCACCGTCAGCGGCACGGAAAAGATGATCCACAGAAAGATGTTGTTGCGAAACGCCTGTAGCATCAGGCGGTCGGTGAAGATGGTGACGTAGTTCGCCAGGCCGATGAACTGGCCCGTGCCCGGTCCGTCGCGGTCAAAGAGGCTGATGTAGAAGCTGCGCCCCACCGGGATCGCCAAGTACCAGGCCAGGATCGCCAGGGCAGGCCCGACAAAGACGAAGGGCTGCAAGCGCGCCCGCCAGGTGTCGGAGAACAGCTCGACGATCCAGTTGAAGATCCAGTAGAGGGCCGCCACGCCGCCCACGCCCCAGATGATGGCGACAAGCGTGATCACCCACTTGGGCGCATTGCCGTCGCGCAAGAAGAGAAAACCGGAATAAAGGACGCCGAAGGCAATCAGCGGGATGGCGATGACCAGGATCACCCGGAGGATGAAGGTAATAACACGGCCGCCCACGCTGTTGTCGTCCTTGTCTGTCTGCAAGAAGCCCATTATGTAGACCTCCCCTCCAGCCGCCGGCTGAGGTCAGTGCTTGAGGATAATAGGGGGCCGAAATCGATGGGCTGCCGATCTGAACATCCAAACCGGCAGCCCATGCGCTTCTAGGCCTGCCTAGCCTTTACTTGGGCCAGGAGGCGTCGATCTCCGCCAGAACCGTGTCCAGGTCAGCCGAACCGGACACCCAGTCGGTCATGCCCTTCCAGAAATAACCGGCCCCGACTTCGCCCGGCATCAGGTCCGAGGCGTCGAAGCGGAAGCTGGTCGCCTGGGCTACAAGCTCGGCGATGCCGCGCTCCAGGTCCACGCCATACATCTCGGGCGTGGCGGTGAGGTGCGTCGCCAGGGCGCCGCCGGTGTCGAGCCAGCCGGAGGCGGACTGCGGCACGGTGAAGTATTCCATCAGCGCGCGCACTTCAGGCCGGTCATTGAACATGGCCATCAGGTCGCCCGCCACCAGGAACGGCTTGCCGTACTGTTCGTCGATGGGCGGGAAGTAGAAGAAGCTGTAGTCTACGCCTGCCTTGGCGCCTTCGGGGAAGAAGGCGGTGATGAAGTTGCCCTGCTTGTGTAGCCAGCAGCGAGGCGGATCCTCGAACATGGGGGCCGGCGAATCGCCGAAGGTGGTGCTGACGATGGCATCACGGCCGCCCAGCACGTAACCGTCGGTGAACCATACACTGCCCAGCGTCTCGGCCGCGTTCTTCACCTCGGGTGACTCGAACTTCAGCTCGCCGGTCACCCACTTGTCGTAGTTTTCCAGCGAGGTGGTGCGCAGCATGATGTCTTCCATCCAGTCGGTGGCGGGCCAGCCCGTCGCCGCGCCGGAGCCGATGCCCACACACCACGGGGAATCGCCGTCAGCTACGATCATGTCGGACAGCGCGATCAACTCGTCCCACGTGGTGGGGACTTGATAACCCGCCGCGTCGAAGTCATCTTTGGGATACCAGACGAGGCTCTTGCCGTTGAAGCGGTGCCACACGCCGGCGGATTGGTCGGCCTCGGGGCCGGCCATCGTCGCCATGTCCAACCAACTGGCGTTGTACTGCTGATCCAGCCATTCCTGCGGCATCCACGACAGCGGGTCGATGACCTTGCCCTGGCGCACGAAGCTGGCGACCAGGCCCGGCTGCGGGAAGTCGGCAATGTCCGGCGCGTCGCCGGCGTCGACACGGATCGAGATGGAACCCTCGAACTCCTTGTTGCCGATGTACTGCACGTCAATGCCTGTGGCCGCCTCGAAGGCCTCCATGGACTTGTTGAACTTGACCTCGTCCACGTCGACGAAGGGGCCGTCCACCGTTACCACGGTTCCGTCGAAGGCGCCGTTAACGGCCTGCTCCAGGAAACCGCCCGCCGGATAGGGGAAGCCGACGTCGCCGGCAGCCATCTCGGCAGCGGGCGTAGCTTCCTCAGCCGGGGTAGCTGCTTCTGTCGGAGCTTCGGTGGCTGCGGCTTGCTCCGCAGGCGCCGGGGCTTCGGTGGCAGTAGCTTCTGCGGCCGGAGCGGCAGGTTCCGCCGCGGCCGGTTCTTCCGCCGCCGGCTGGCTGCGACCACAGGCGCCTAGCGCCAGGGTCAAAACCAGCAGCACGCTGACAAATATCCACATTTTTCGGTACATAGGTTTCACTCCTTGAACAAGATATACGGATGTTGGGTTGATACAGCACGTACAACTGACCGGCATACCGCCCGGTCAAGGGATTGGTTCGTTACAGCCCGCCGCTTGCCGGCAAACTCCTAAACTCTTATGCGGTCTCGCGCTCGATCACCGTCAGCGGCAGGCGGATATGTTGCACGGGGCGCTTGGAGTCGGCCAAACGCGCCAATAACAGCTCCACCGCCACGCGACCGGATTCGTCCAGCGATTGGCGAATGGTGGTCAGGCCGATCATGTCGGCTGCGTCCAGGTCGTCAAAGCCGAGGATAGCCAGGTCGCCGGGCACGCGCACGCCCTGCTCGCGCGCGGCTTTGAGGACGCCCAGCGCCAGCGTGTCATTGGCGGCGAAGATGGCATCGGGTGGCTCCGGCAACGTCAGGAAGGCGCGCGCCTGGACGCGTGCCGCCTCCACGCTATGCTCCCCGTGCGAGATGTATTCCTCGCCCAAGCCGGCGCCCGCGACCTGCAGCGCCGCGCGAAAACCCTCCAGCCGCAACTCGCTGGTGCGCAGCGTATAGTTGGGGATGGCAATATCGCCGCCGATAAAGGCCAGGCGCCGGCGGCCCTTGCGGAGCAAGTACTCGGCAGCCAACTCGCCCCCATGCCGGTTGTCGATCTCCACGCCGCCCAGGCCCGGGTGCGCGGTTTCGATCAACACGGTTTGCAGGTTGTGCGTCAGCAGCCGCTGCACGGTCGGGTCGTCCACCAAGACGGAGATAAGGATCAGACCATCCAGCCGATGCAAGATGGGCAGGCTTTCCAAATAGCCGCGCAGCCGTTGCGCGGAGTCCACGTTGTAGATCACCATCTCGGAAGTCGTACCGGCTAACACATCGGAAATGCCGCGCAGGCGCTGCACAAACGAAGGATAGGTGAAGAAAGGCGCCAGCACGCCGATGCGATTGGTGATGCGCCGCGCCCGCGCCGTGGCTTCCGCCTTGGGCACAAAGCCGAGCGCATCAATCGTCGCCAACACGCGCCGGCGCGTGTTTTCGTTGACGCGGTGCGGTGCATTGAGCACGCGCGACACCGTGGCAATGCTGACTTCAGCTTGTGCGGCGACGTCGTAAATCGTCACGGACGGCATGGCTTAACTGCATCCAATCGGGTGGTGCGCTGGTCACGCTATGGGGGGGCGCAGGGATCAAAAGACCTTACATGAAAGCTATCACATCCCGCCGCGGATGTCAAGCATGTCGGAGAAAAAAAGCAAACCGCCAAAGGACGCCCTTTGCGCTCTTTGCGGTTTTCTGTTGTTTTGCGGTTTGCTCTAGAGCAGCGCGCCCAGGTCCCCGGCGACGGCCTCGGCGACTTGGCCGCGACTGCGTAACGCGGCCAGCGCGGCGGCAACTTCGGCGTCTTGCGCGTCGCCGAGCACGATCACGCGCTCGAAACCGCGCGCCTCGTCCAGCGTCGCCACAAAGGTGAGCCGCGCCTGCGCCACCGCAGCCAAGAGCGCGCGCAGGTCGTCCACGCTCTGGGGCAAGGCCAGCGCCAGCACGCCTACGCGCCCGGCCCGCTCGTCCGGTCGACCCTCCGGCTGGTCGCGTGGGGGCTGCTCAGGCTGACCAAGAGGCTGTCCAGGAGATTGCGCGGGCGGCT
>JBBSBO010000128.1:0-6741 GCA_038251215.1 Caldilineales bacterium | reverse complement strand
CGCTGCTGGGGCGCATGGGCTATCTGGGCTTGGTGTGGGCGGATACGGCCAAGCAGGCGGGCCATGCGCTGGTGATGTTCGGCCTGTTGCAGTGGAAGGCCGGCGGGCTGCACGGTCGCCTGCGCGGCGTCCTGCTGCCGTTGGGCGTGGCGGCGACCGCCATGGCCGCGACCGTCGCGGCCGTGCAGTGGGCGCTGGGGCGTGTGATAGCTCCGGGGCTGGGGGCGGACTTGGCGCTGCTTGCCGCGGGCGGCGGCGCGGGCGTCGCCGTCTATGCTGCACTGCTGTGGCATATGGGCTGGCCCGAAGTCCGCCGGATACTGGGCGCCCTGCGCCGGCGTGGAGGGTAGTGGTCAGTCGTCGCGGGCGCGCAACGCGTGCGCCTGCCCCGGCAGTTTGATGCGCGCCGGGGGGAACGGTATAATGGCGGGTATTCTATGCAGTGCAAGCCGGAAGCAGTTTAGGCAGTAGCGGAGAAATTACCCAGGATGGCTACCAACAGCAAGAAGAAGCGCACCACGACCAAGGGCGCCAGTTCCGCCGCCCCGCGCAGCTATAGCGAACTCTATAAGAACGAATCTGTCCTGCCTGCCGAGCAAGTCGCGGGCCGGGCTGGGGTCGCCGCGCCCGCCGTGGCGGCGGAGAAGACCGTCGACTGGGCGCATGATTACGCCTATGTCTTTCGTGATCTGCGCCACTTGAGCATCGTGTCCATCGCGCTGCTGGCGATCATGCTCGTGATCGGCTTCTTCCTCTAGTCAACCGGCGTCGCCCGGCACGCTAACGGCGCAGGTCGCTCGCAGAGGCAGAGGTAGAGGTGGAGGCCAACGGCTGGACTTGGCTGTAGGAACCCAGGATCAGGGCCGCCGCGCTGTGCAAGGCCCAACACAGCCAGAAGTTATGCGTATAGAAGAAGAGGATGCTCGTCGTCACCAGGATGGTGAGCAGCAGCAGCCACTGGAGCAGGGCGGGGCGCAGCAGCGCGCTTTCCAGCACGACGAGGGCCGCGGCCAGCCATATCGCCCAGTAGGCGGGCAAAGCCGGCGGTTCGGGCAGGGCCAGGATCATCTCCCAGATGCCCCCGCGCAGAAACGCCCAGTGGAACTGTTCGACCCCACTGGCGGCGATGACGAGCAAGACCGTCTGCCAGGTGGACGGGCGAAAACGACGGGCGTGTTCGGCTCCTGCGCGGCGCAAGGGGGCCGATTCTTGTGTACGGCTCTGGTGCGGGCTGGGCAGTTCGACAGTGGCGCGCACGGCGATCAAGAGCGCCACGACGACGAAGATCAACCCCGCGCCGAGGCTTAGGCTCACGGACCAGTCGAAGTTCGTCAGCCCCATCAGGCGGGGCGAGAGACCTCCCAGCAGCAGGCCCAGATAGGGGATCAGCAGTCGATGCGCCACCCAGGCCCGCTGCGCCCAGGCCGGACGTGTCTGCTCGAACCACACGCTGAACGCCAGGGTGATGGTTAGGCTGAGCAGCAGCCACAGCCCGGGCGCATGGATGCTGAACTGGTCGATCCACCACTGGCTCATGCCGCCATCCTGTGTGGTCGCCTGTTGCGCTTGGGCGCAACGCAGCGGCGCCGGCGATCGTTGCGCCGAGAGCTGTGCACGGCGGTCTGTGGGGGAGGTTTCATGCAGCTGATTGTAGCAGAAGCTGGGACGACGGCAACTTGCTGCGTCCATCGATTGCCGCCGCGGGGGGAAGACGCCTTGTGAAGCTGCGCACCGTGTTGATGCTGATCGTGATCATGCTCTTTCTGATCGCGCTCAAGCCGAGGGGAATGTGGACGGAAATCAAGCGCTCCTGGGCCGAGCGCGAACGGATCATGCGCGTGTTGTTCTTTATGGTGGTCGTCTATTTCCTCTACGGACTGTACAGCATGTACCAGAAGGGCATGATCCCTTGGTGGTAGCCTCTTCGACCCTTGCTCCGAGCGTTGTTTTAGCCCGCGCGAGAAAAACACGAGAAAGAAGCTGAGATGGAGATCCCAACATTAGCGCAGATCCGCCGCGCGCGCGAACAACTGCAA
Organism: Caldilineales bacterium; assembly: GCA_038251215.1. Lineage (GTDB taxonomy): Bacteria > Chloroflexota > Anaerolineae > Caldilineales > Caldilineaceae > JASGTU01. The sequence continues at coordinate 4,705 of JBBSBO010000128.1, read as the reverse complement.
GGCTATGTAGTAGAGACGCCGGTGTGGCGCTGGCACAACCGCGACGCCGTCGCCGTGGCGGGCGAGGAAACGGAGATCTTCCTCAAGTTGGAGTTGTTCCAAAGCACCGGCACGTTCAAGCCGCGCGGCGCGCTGACGGTGATGTTCGACCTGGATCGGGCGGCGTTGGCGCGTGGCGTGACCGCAGTCAGTGCAGGCAACCATGCCATCGCCGTAGCCTATGCCGCGCAGTTGCTGGGCGCGAGCGCCAAGGTCGTGATGCCCAAGAGCGCCAGCCCGATCCGCGTGACGCGCGCGCGTGCGTATGGCGCGGAGGTGGTGCTGGTTGATGATGTGAGCCAGGCCTTCGCCCGCGTCGAGCAGATCCGCCAGGAAGAAGGGCGCACCTTTGTACACCCTTTCGAGGGGCCGCTGACCGCGCTGGGTACGGCGACCGTCGGATTGGAGTTCTGCACGCAAGTCCCCGACCTAGATGCGGTGATCATCCCCATCGGCGGGGGCGGGCTGGCCGCGGGCATGGCGACGGCGGTCAAGGCGCTGCAGCCGGCGTGCAAGGTGTATGGCGTGGAGCCGAAGGGCGCCGACAGCATGTATCGCAGCTTCCAGGCAGGGTCGCCGCAGGCGATTGAGAAGGTGCAGACCTTCGCCGACAGCCTGGGCGCGCCCTATGCGTTGCCGCAGAGCTATGCGCTGTGCCGTGAGTTCGTAGACGAGATTGTGCTGATCGACGACGACGAGATGCGCCGCGCCATGGCGCTGCTCTTCCATTCCATGAAACTGGCGGTAGAGCCGGCGGGCGCGGCCGCCACGGCTGCGCTGTGCGGGCCGCTGCTGGAACGGCTGCGCGGGCAGCGCGTGGGCGTGCTGGTGTGCGGCACGAACATCGACATAGAGTCGTTCGCGCGTGCTGTCGCTGCGGGGCAGGCGTCCCTGTCTTTGTGAGAACGTGGGCTGCCTTCGAGGAAGCTGCCGGCTTCCTCGAAGGGAGTGCGGAAGACAAACGACGAGGCGCCTTCCGCAGGGGAAGACGCCTCGTTGTGAGTTTGGAGCCGTTGATCGGACTCGAACCGATGACCTGCGCATTACGAGGGCGCTGCTCTACCGACTGAGCTACAACGGCGCGACCTCACGCATCCTATCGCGGAACGCCGAAAATCGCAAGTTCGCCCGCCGCTTGGCGGCCTTGCTTAGGCTTCCTGCAGGCGCGGAGATGCGTGTCTGCACGACCAACCAGGCCTCCGGCGCGTTACTTCTGTACGCGGGTGACGTAGCTGCCGTCGCGCGTGTCCACGCGAATGGTGTCGCCTTCGTTAACGAACATCGGCGCTTGGATGCGCAGGCCGGTTTGCAGCTCCACCTGCTTGGTGGGCGCATTGGCGGTATCGCCGGCGATGGCGGCTTCCGCCCATGTGACTAGCAGGTCCACTGTGGTGGGCAGCGTCACGCTGAGCGGCTCGCCGTCATAGGATTCCAGCGAGACCACCTGGTTGTCGACCATGAAATCCACCACGCCCTCCAGCACATCGGGGCCGAGGATGATCTGCTCGAAGGTCTCGGTGTCCATGAAGTTATAGAAATCGCCGTCGTGATACAGATACTCGACCTCGCGATTGTCCAGGCGGACGTCGTTGACGCGCGCGCCGTTGTTGTAAGTGCGCTCGACCGTGGAGCCGGTGCGTACGTTGCGCACCTTCAGGCGAATGGTGGCGCCGCCGCGCGCGACCTTGATGTGCTGAAATTCCAGCACGCGCCACAATTGATTGTCTTCGTCGAAGATGTTGCCCTTGCGAAGCGTTTGAACTTCTGCCATTTTTGTTCACCTAACGGGTGCGAATTGGGTAGTGAGAGCCGGTTGACACGCGCCAAAGCGCCGGCGCCAGCGAGCAAATGTCTCGCAAGCCTGCGAATTATAAGCATGGAGCGGGGCGGTGTCAAAGATTTTGGGGCGCGGGTGGGCTTGGGCTTGTAGATCGAGCTACGGATTGAACTGGCTGAGGGCCAGGCGCAGCCGCTCTTCCACGCCGACGGCATCCTTGGGGATGCGCTGCACCGCACGCTGCGCCTCGACTACGCTGTAGCCGAGTACGAGCAGGGCGTCGATCACCTCGCCGTCGGCGTCGGTCGCCGCCACCAGGTGCGCCAGATCGTCTATGGGTCGCACTTTGTCTTTTAGCTCCATGACGATCTTTTCGGCGGTGCGCTTGCCGATGCCGGGCACGCGCCCGATCAGGCCCGGCTCTTGGTTGGCGAGGGCTAGGCGGATGGCGTCCGGGCTGAGCGTACTGAGGGTAGCGAGCGCCAGCTTGGCGCCGACGCCGCTGACGCCCAGCAGCAGCTCGAACATGGCGAGTTCGTCTTCGTCGAGAAAGCCGTAGAGGTTGAGCGCGTCTTCGCGCACCTGCAGGTAGGTGTGCAGTGTTATCATGGAATTGAGCGACGCTTCGGCCGCGGCGGGTTCCGGCATAGAAATCTTGAGACCGATGCCGCCCGCGGCCCCGCCCACGTCGACGACCAGATGGCTTTTGCCGCGCGCGATCACCGTGCCGCGGATCATGCGAATCATGGCGTACCTCCCGCCTTATTTCTCGCTTGTGCCGGCGCGCTGAGCCGCTACGGCCCGGCCTGGTCGACGAGCGCGTGATAGCGCTGCGTTTGCAGGTGACAGAGCGCAATGGCAATGCCGTCGGCCGCGTCATCCGGCCTAGGGATGGCGGGCAGGTCCAGCAACCGGCGCACCATCTCTTGGATCTGCTGTTTGTCGGCGTTGCCATAGCCAGCGATGGCCTGTTTGACCTCCGCCGGCGTGTATTCAGCCAGCTTCAGGTCGTGCAGCGCCGCGGCCAACAGGGCTGTGCCGCGCGCCTGGCCCACGGAGATGGCGTTGGTGACGTTGCGCCCGAAGAAGAGCTTTTCCACCGCCATCGAGTCCGGCTCGAACTCGCGGATGAGGGCGCGCAGATCCTCGAACAACTCGCGCAGGCGCAGGTGCATCTCGGTGTGCGCCTCCGTGCGGATCACGCCGCAGGCGAGCAACTCGAACTCGCCGTCGACCGTTTGGGCGACGACGCCGTAGCCCGTGATGGCGGTGCCCGGGTCTATGCCCAAGGCGATCGTCGCGAAGGTTGCCGTCTCGAAGGCTTGTGGCTGCGTCCCCGGCTTAGGCGAACTGGGCAACGATCTCGTCCGTCAACTCCAGGTTGTGATAGACGTCGCTGACGTCGTCCAGCTCTTCCAGCGCCTCGATCAGACCGAGTAGGCCGGCGGATTCTTCGGCGCCTAGCGTGAGCGTGGTGTTGGGTTTGAAGATGAGGCTGGATTCGTCGGGCGTGTAGTCGGCCTCGCTGAGCGTCTGCAAGACGCGGGCGAAGTCGTTGCGTTCGGTGTAGACCTCGACGGCGTCGTCGCTGGTCACCACGTCGATGGCGCCGGCGTCGAGCGCGGCCATGAAGATCTCGTCGGGGTCAATGCCGCGCGACTCGCCTTGATCGTCGCTGAGGTTGAAGAGCATATAACCGCCCTCGGTGAACTGCCAGGCGACCGAGTTCGGCTCGCCCAGGCTGCCGTTGGCGCGCGTGAAGCAGCGGCGCACTTCCGAGATGGTGCGGTTGCGGTTGTCGGTCAGGCACTGCACGATGATGGCGACGCCATGCGGGCCATAGCCTTCGTAGGTGATCTCTTCGATCTCGACTGAGTCTTTGTCGGAGCCGGAGCCGCGGGCAATGGCCTTCTCGATATTGTCCTTGGGCATGTTCTCGGCGCGCGCGCGATCGATGGCGAGGCGCAGCGTGAAGTTGGAGTTCGGGTCGACGCCGTTCTTGGCGGCGATCTGAATTTCGCGCGCCAGGCGCGTAAAGATCTTGCCGCGGGCGGCGTCGTTGACGCCTTTCTTACGTTTGATCGTGGACCATTTTGAATGTCCAGACATTGGCTCATTCTTCCTTTCTGCAGCAAGCAAAGCTGTCTAGGCCGTGGCATCGACTCGCTAGTATGCCACACGGACGTCGTTTATGTCAAATTGGGGCGTGACTAAAGCCCCGTCAAGGTAGGCTGATTCCATGCGGCTGTGGTCAGCCTCGGTTCTTGCTATACGGCATTTGCCCGGCGGATCGCCTCGCCGTTGGCCTCGTTCTTCGACTCGTCGTTGGCCGCATGGTTTGTCCCGTTGTCGGTCCGGCCGGCAGCCAGGCGCGTGTGATGAAAAGCCTTCGCCGCCTGGATCAGGCCGAGGAAGAGCGGGTGTGGTTGGTTGGGCCGGCTCTTGAATTCGGGGTGGAACTGGCTCCCGATCATGTACGGGTGGTCGGCGAGTTCCGAGATTTCCACCAGGCGGCGGTCCGGCGAAACGCCGCTGAAGACCATGCCCGCCGCGGCCAGATCTTCGCGATAGTGGTTGTTGAACTCAAAGCGGTGGCGATGGCGCTCGTTGATAATCGGCCCGGCGCCGAGGGCTTGGTAGGCCGCTTCCGCCTTGCTGCCGGGCATCAACTCGCAGGGATAGGAGCCGAGGCGCATGGTGCCGCCCATGTCGGCTAGGTCGCGCTGGTCGGGCATCAGGTCGATGATAGGGTATTCCGTGCTAATGTCGAATTCGGTGCTGTTAGGCTCGTCGCAGGCGAAGATGCTGCGCGCCAGTTCGATGCACATCACCTGCATCCCCAGGCAGAGGCCGAGGTAGGGGATCTTGTGTTCACGCGCGTAGTGCGCG
>JBBSBO010000127.1:0-6745 GCA_038251215.1 Caldilineales bacterium | reverse complement strand
GACAACTGCCCGCCATCGACGTGATCTTCCCCGTGCTGCACGGCCCCTTTGGCGAAGATGGCACCGTGCAGGGCCTACTCGAAATGGCGAACATACCCTATGTGGGCTGCGGTGTGCTCAGCAGCGCCGTGGGCATGGACAAAGCCGTCGCCAAACAGATCTTCGCCGCTGAGGGCATCCGTCAGACGCCTGCGCATGTGGTGCAGCGCGCCGCCTGGCGCCGCGCTGCCGACACGGTGATGGCCGATGTTGAGAGCCGGCTGGCCTACCCGTTCTTTGTCAAGCCCGCCAACATGGGCAGCAGCGTGGGCGTGAGCAAGGCCTGCAGCCGCGCCGAGCTGCGCCAGGCCGTTGACGTCGCCTGCCGCTATGACCGCAAGATTATTGTCGAGCAAGCCGTGCCCTACGCACGCGAGATCGAAGTCAGCGTGCTGGGCAACGACGAAGCGATTGCCAGCGTCCCCGGCGAAATCGTGCCGGGCAGCGAGTTCTATGACTACGCGGCCAAATACATCGACGACAGCAGCCGGCTGCTCATCCCGGCGCCGCTCAGCGCGCAGCACACGCAGCAAGTGCAAGAAATTGCCGTGCGCGCCTTCCGCGCCCTCGACGGGTCCGGCCTGGCCCGCGTCGATTTCCTGCTCGACGACCACAGCGGCGAACTCTACTTGAACGAACTGAACACCATGCCCGGCTTCACGCGCATCAGTATGTATCCCAAGCTGTGGGAAGCGAGCGGCATCAGCTACCCGGAATTGGTCGACCGGCTGATCCGCTTGGCGCTGGAGCGTTTCGACGACAAGCAGCAGAATCAGACAACGCACTGACCGGCGATATACTGACTAGCAATATCCAGCAATGTACCGACCAGCGACCCGCGAGCGAGCAGAGCCATGACCCTAGGCGGAAAAGATTCATCCAACCGATCCCGAGCCGGCAAATCCGGCTCCGCGGTTCACTCAGTCAGCATCCCGCGCAGCGCGGCCCTCGGCGGGGTGCGACGCCGAGGCGGGCGCAGACGCAGCGTCAGCCGCCGCATGCGCCGCTTCGAGTCCGCCCTAGCGCAACTAGAGGTGACGGAGCGGCTGCCCAGCGCAGCCGGTATGGCGCGCTTCGCCGCGGGCAGCGGCCGGCAGCGCAGCAAGGCGATCAGCGCCCTGCTCCTGGTCGCCGCTATCGCCGCGCTCGTGTTCATCCACAGCGACGACGAGTGGTTTGTCTATGCCGAGGATATGCAATTCTCCAATTTGACCTATCTGGACCCGGCGGAGCTGGTGCGTCAGAGCGATGTCGAAGGCTGGAATATCCTGTGGCTGACGCCCAGCCAAATTCGCAGCCGCCTGCTGGAGCATCCGTACATTGTTGACGCCACGGTCAGCATCCGCCTGCCCGCCCGCGTGGCGGTGACCGTGGTGGAAACGCACCCCATCGCCCTGTGGGTCAGGCAGAACGAAACGCTGTGGCTGGCGAAAGACGGCGCCGCCCTGCCCGCGGCCGGTCCGACCGACGAATCCCTGCCGCAGATCATCGATGTGCTGGGCGAGGCCCAGGCCGTAGGCCATGCGGACAGGCAAGCCATGAACGCCGATGTCCTGCGCAGCGCCTTGGCGTTGATGGACCAACTGCCCGAACTGCAGAACAAAGTTCGCTATAATCAGGGCGTGGGGTTAAACTTCCCCATGCCCGGCTACGGCGTGTGGGTCTATTGGGGCAACGGCGAAGATACGGAAAGCAAAATGGAAAACCTGGCAGCCGCACGCATCGTGCTCAGCGCCAGCGAAGAGCTGCCGCAAATCGTCGATGTGCGTTATGCGTATCGGCCGTATTATCGTTAGAATAGCCTATTGCGTGCGCGCTCTCCAGGAAGCTGCGAACTTCCGAGAAGCTATTCATCAGGGCGTTGAGGCGGGACGAGTAAACTGAGGATATTGGACTGAGGACGTTGGACTGAGGGAGATCCGTGCAAGAGTTTATTTCAGCCATTGATATTGGCACCACTAAAGTCTGCGCCATCACCGCCGCGGTGACGCATGACAGCCTGGGGAACCTAGCGCTGCATGTGCTGGGACAGGGGCAGGCCGTTAGCCGCGGCATCCGGCGCGGCGTGGTCATCAACGTGGGCGACGCCATCGCCTGCGTGGGCGAAGCGGTGGAAAAGTGCGAACAGGATTCCGGCGAGCATATGCTCAGCGCCTATGTCGGCATCGCCGGCAGCCATATCAGCACCATGAACAGCAAGGGCGTCAGCCCCGTGGACGCGCGCACCGGCGTCACCGGGCAGGACATGCAGCGCGCGTTGGAGGGCGCACGCGCCGTGGCCTTGCCGCAGAATCAGGAAATCATCCACACCATCGCCCGCCAGTGGACCGTCGACGGGCAACGCGACGTCCAGCAGCCGCTGTCCATGAGCGCCTATCGGCTGGAGGTGGACGCACACATCGTCACCGGCAGCACCACCGCCGTCAACAACCTGACGCAGTGCGTCCTGGCGCAAAACATCGACATCGACGAGCTGGTGTTGGAGCCGCTCGCCGCCAACGAGGCGGTGCTGCGCCCCGAAGAACGGCGCATGGGCGTAGCCGTGGTGGACATGGGCGGCGGCACCACCGACATCGCCATCTTCGTCGACGACGGCCTGTGCCACACCGTGATCCTGGACATGGGCGGCAACCATCTGACCAACGACGTCGCCGTCGGCCTGCACGCCCCTTTCGAGACAGCCGAGGACCTCAAACTGCGCTATGGCAGCGTCTTGCCGGAACGCGTGGCGGATGACGAAAAGGTGTGGGCGTCCGTCTTCGGCGAAAAGGCCGAGCTGAGTTTCAGCCGTCACTTCATCAGCGAAATCTTGGAAGCGCGCGCGACGGAAATCTTCGAGATCATCGGCAAGAAGTTGGAAGAAAGCGGCTATTATGACCGCCTGCCCGCGGGCGTAGTGCTTACCGGCGGCGCCAACCAGTTGCCGGGCATGACCGAGCTAGGTCGCCGCTGCCTAGGCATGCCCGTCCGCATCGGCACACCGTCCAACCGTCTGCCGATCACGGGCCTCAACCACACGCTGCAAACGCCGGCCTATTCGACCAGCGTGGGCCTGCTGCTGTGGGGCCTGCACGAGGATGAGAGCGCCGTCCATCGCCGATTCGTCGCCGATTCGTCCAGCAACCATAACGTGTGGGTAGGTAATGTAATGGCGTGGCTCAAGAATTTGCTGCCCGGCTAACATCCCGGGATAAACGCCAGGATGAACGCCAGGATGGCCGCGGGCATGGAAATCGGATAGACAAAGCGTCGCGATCATGTTAGATTGATGCAATCCAAGTACGTCAAGTTCGCTCCGTCAATCACATCTTTATTCTTGCTGGAATTTTTTCTGGAAATATTGTCTACGGTCCCATAGATCTTGCCGGCGCTGGTCGGGCAGGATAGAGAGGTTAACCAGCACAATTATGCACTCGTCAGGTGGAGATCCGGTACCCGAGAAGGAGCAGACAATGGCGCGCACGACCCAACAGCCTCAGTTCGTCGACAACTTCGCCAAAATCAAAGTGGTCGGAGTGGGCGGCGCCGGGCAAAATGCCGTAAACCGTATGATTGAAGAGGGGATTCAGGGCGTAGAGTTTATCGCCGTCAACACCGACGCCCAGGCGCTGATGCTTTCCACCGCACCGCAGCGGCTGCGCGTGGGCGAAAAGCTGACCAAAGGCCTCGGCTCCGGCGGCAACCCGGAGATCGGCCAGCGCGCGGCCGATGAAAGCCGCGAAGAAATCAAAGAAATGTTAGCGGGCGCGGACATGGTCTTTGTAACCGCGGGCATGGGCGGCGGCACCGGCTCCGGCGCTTCGCCCGTCATCGCCTCGGTGGCGCGCGAACTGGGCGCGCTCACGATCGGCGTCGTCACGCGGCCCTTCACCTTCGAGGGCAGCCAGCGTCGCCGCTCGGCCGAAGCTGCGCTCGAGCAGTTGGCCCATGATGTGGACACGCTGATCGCCATTCCCAACGACCGTCTGCTCCAGATCGTGGACAAGAAGCTGAGCATCAACCAGGCCTTCCGCATGGCGGACGACGTGCTGCGCCAGGGCATCCAGGGCATCAGCGAGTTGATCACCGTCCCCGGCCTCATCAATCTGGACTTCGCCGACGTGCGTTCCGTCATGCTCGACGGCGGCGCCGCCCTAATGGCGATCGGCAAGGGCAGCGGCGAGGGACGCGCCGAACAGGCCGCCAAACAGGCCATCCACAGCGCCCTGCTCGACGTCTCCATCGACGGCGCGCGCTCGATCCTCTTCAATATCAAGGGCGGCGAGGACCTCAGCCTGTTTGAAATCAACGAGGCCGCCGAACTGATTCGCGCCAACGCCCACCCCGAGGCGAACATCATTTTCGGCGCCGTAATCGACGCGAACATGAAGGACGACGTCCACCTGACCGTCATTGCCACCGGCTTCGAGAAGCCGGAGCAATCGCAAACCATGAAATATGCGGCGCGCGGCTTCGACGCCCGCGGCCAGCAGTCCGGTCAGCAGCAAACGCAACAGCCGCCCGCCCAGCCGCCGCAAGATCCGTCGGCCCCGCCCGATTACAAAGTGCGCACCTTTGAACGCGACGACCTGGATATCCCGTCCTTCCTGCGCCGCTCTCGCTCCAATGGGCGCTAGGCGCACTTTGCGCCGCAACACGGCCGGCGTCCAAGCGCCGCTTGCTCCTGTCCTTTAAGCGCGCCTCGCCGGGCGGACACATTGCGTGTCCGCCCGGCGGTTGTCGCCGGTCCCGCCAGGCGCCGGCAAAAACTCGACCTTAAAATTTCCGCGCCAGCCTCAAACTTCCCGGCGCAAAGGGGCAAAACCGGCCTAGAACGCCTGTTTTGGATTTTGGCCCCGCCCGTGAAGTATGCTATACTCCTTCCTCAGAAACACCTACATATAGTACTTCAATCATTGCTTGGCACAATATGCAACGCCAACCAAGGACAATTGGGTCATGCGCTGTCCCCATTGCGGGCATACATCCCACCGAGTCATCGACACCCGCGAGGCCGGCGAGGACATCCGTCGCCGTCGCCGCTGTGACCACTGCGGGCAGCGCTTCACCACCTACGAACACATTTCGGCCAACCTGCTCGTCGTTAAGAGCGATGGGCGACGCGAACCCTTCGACCGCCAGAAGCTGCTCTCCGGCATCCAGATCGCTTCGGTCAAACGCCCGATCAGCGGCGCCGCCATCGACCACGTGGTCATGCAGATCGAGGAGGCGCTGCTGGCGTTGGGCCGCACCGAAATCCCCAGCAGCATGATCGGCAACCTGGTGCTGGATCACTTGGCGCAGATGGATCAGGTGGCCTACATCCGCTTTGCCAGCGTCTACCTCAACATGAGCGACCTCACCGAACTGCGCACGGAGATAGACCGCTTGATGGGCCGATAGTCTAGACATTAGCCGCTGGTCGCGAGCGTCCTGAGGAGCTACAAAGGACGTATCCGCCCAGCGGCTTCGTCGTCTTTATAGACGCCGTTCCAGGGACCAATTGGCCAAGCATAACAGCGCCTTGGCCGTGCAGAACCACTGATTTTGCCTTCGCACATCTTGTAAGTAGAGGTCTGCATTGGATTAGAACAAGCGGACACTGATCAAAACGGATGCAAGAGATATTCACAGATCAATCTGTGTCGATCTCTTTTATCCATTCGATCAGTGGCCTACTTAATTGTCGCATTGTAGTTGTCGCAATTGGAGGGATTCATGTCTCAGCCCGATACAACAGCGCCCGGCGCCTATACCGTCATCGAAACCGTGCGCGGCGAACGCACCTACCTCACCCCGCCCGACTACGTGAACGATGAGGCAATCAACCTGACCGAAAATAGTCGCAAGGTGCTGGAACGCCGCTATCTGCGCCGCGACCTCGACGGCAGCCTGCTGGAGACGCCCGCCGGCATGTTCTATCGCGTGGCCTATCACGTGGCTGCGGTCGAAGAGCAACACGGCGGCGACCGCGAGCAGGCCGCACGCGTCTTCTATGACCTCCTTTCGCAATACCGCTTCTTCCCCAACAGCCCCACCTTCACGGGCGCGGGCACGCCGTTAGGCCAGCTCGCCGCCTGCTTCGTGCTACCCATCGCCGACGACATGGGCAAGGCCGGCGACGGCATCTTCAGCACGCTGCGCGTGGCCGCGCTGATCCAGCAGACCGGCGGCGGCAACGGCTTCTCCTTCAGTCGCCTGCGCCCCAAGCAGGACTTGGTACACACCTCGGCAGGCCGCGCCACCGGCCCGATCGGCTTTCTGCGCGTCTATGACCAGGCCTTCGGCGAGATCGCCCAAGGCGGCACGCGCCGCGGGGCCAACATGGGCGTGCTGCGCGTGGACCACCCTGACATCGAGGAGTTCATCGCATGCAAGGCCTCCGAGGGGGCCATCTCCAACTTCAACATCTCGGTCGCCATCACCGACGAGTTTATGGCCGCGGTGCGCGACGGTGCCGATTTCGACCTGCGCAACCCGCGCGACGGCGGCGTGTGGAAGACCGTGCGCGCCCGCGATCTCTTCGCCAAGATCATCCAGTACGCGCATCACAACGGCGAACCCGGCGCGCTCTTTATCGACGCCGCCAACCGCAGCAACCCCGTGCCGCACCTCTATGACCTGGAAGCCACCAACCCCTGCGGCGAGCAGTGGCTTGGCCCCTACGAGAACTGCTGCCTCGGCTCGATCAACCTGGGCATGCATACCGCCCTCGATGCGCACGGCG
>JBBSBO010000126.1:0-6755 GCA_038251215.1 Caldilineales bacterium | reverse complement strand
TAGCGGCAGCCCGCACGCGGCAGCCTCCAGCGCGGCCTGCCCTGACGCGTGTCCGTCGTCCAACGCCAAGAAAACATCGGCAAGACGATACGCTTGAACGGCGGACATGGTTGCGGGCAGGCGCACGGCGCTCGTCGTGTCCGTTAGGGCAGCCAGTGCAAGGGCTGCGCTCTCATCGCCGCGCACGGCGAGGACGGCATTGGGCACGCGTTCGCGCACGCGCTCCAACAACTCAGCCGGCGCTTCTAGCGGAGGCGCGCCCGCGGCAGGCAGCGACGCCAGCAAGACGCGCTTGCCCAGCAAACCCAGCTCGCGGCGCAGCTCTACATCCGCCGGGCCGGGCGAAAAATCGGCGAGCGAGACGGCGAACGGCACGACGTGCAGGCGATGAGGCTGCGCCGCGCCAGCGGCAAGCAGCCTTTGCGCCGCCGTAGCCGACTCGACGACGACGAGGTCCGCCGCGTTCGCCAGGCGCACCCGATCCGCATCCGCCTGTGCGGCGTCATCCTGGCAAACCAGGACCACGACGCCGCGCGCCAACGTATACACGGTCTCCAAAAGCGTATGCGGCGACGTGGAATAGAACACATGCAAGTCGGCGTTGGCGTTGGCATCAAAATCGTCGCCGACGAGGCGCACGTCGTCGCCGCGGCGTTGGAAGAACGACCTTAACAGGACCGCGGAAGGGTCCCCGGCAGGGGCGATCAGGTTGACGCGCATAGCGGCTGCCCTTTGCGAGTGGCGTGGCGGCGACGCACCCGGGCGTACGTGCCCTCGACGATGTCGGCGATAGCGCCCAGCGTATAGCGCTGCTGCAGCTTGCGGCGACCGGCCTCGCCCAGGCGCCGGCCCAGCTCCGGCTGCGCGGCCAACTGCGCCAGGCGGCGGCTGAGATCGCCGGGGTGGTCCGTGTCGACTAGAAAGCCGTCGACGCCGTCGTCGATCAGCGAGGCGACGGCCTCGATGTCAGCGCCGATGACGGGCTTACCGTAGGCCCAGGCTTCCAGAAAGACGATGCCGAAGGATTCGCCGCGAGAAGGCAGCGCCAGCACATCGCAGGCGGCCAGAGCGTCCAGCCGCTCCTGTTCAGCGACCTCACCGCGCACGACCACGCCGGGCTGCGTACCGCGCTCCGCCCACAGACCGTGCGAGAAGTCTGTTTCCGGGCCGACGGCCAAGAACACGGCGTCCGGGCGTTGCCGACGCAGCGCGGCTATGGCGTCCAAGAGCAGCGGCAGGCCCTTATACGCCGTCTTGCGGCCCAGGAAGAGTACGACAAAGGCGTCGAGGGGCAAGCCCAGGCGAGCGCGGGCCGCGGCCTGCTCCAGCGGCGGGAAACGCTCCAGGCGCAGACCCACGCCTGTCGTCACGGCGTCGCGACTCAGTTTTTGCGCCAGCAACAGGCGGCGCTCCGCCTCGCTGACGGCGAAGACGGCCTCGCTGCCCTGCAACATACGGCGCATATAGCCGACGTCAAAGGTCTCCGGCTGCCCAATGTGGATGAGCGGCGTCATGACGACGGGCGTGCCGCGCCCCGCGGCCACGCGATAGGCGACCCAGGCATGGGCATAGTGGAGCGAAGTGATATGCACCAGGTCATAGCTTTGCACGCGGCGCCACAGGGCTGCCGCCAGGCCGGGGGAGAGAGGGCCATTGCCGCAGAATATGAGCGGCTCATGCCACGCGCGCACGCCAGCCTCGCCGCGGCGACGGTGGTTCGCCGCCATGCCCAGGGCGAGCGCTTGCCAAGCCAGGCGCGTGCGCGGCAGACTGCGAAAGCGCCGCACGCGCACGCCGTTGACCGTCGCCCGCGGCGGCAGCGCGTTGACCCACGTGGTGTAATCACGGCTGCGCGTGGTGAAGACGTCCACCGTGTGGCCGCGTGCCGCCAGTTCTTCGGAGAGGTCGGTGATGTAGCGCTCCGCCCCGCCGATGGCCGGATAGTATTGATGGCTGACATGCAGCACGCGCATCAGGGCAACACTTCCAGGTTGAGTGTCTCCGGGCTGGTAATTTCTGCGCCAACCGCTTCGGCATAGACCGCGCACAGCGCGGCAATGTGCTGTGCCAGCGACAGCTCCTGCACGGCGAAGCGGCGGCAGGCCTGACGCATGCGCCGGCGCGCCTGACCGGACTTGGCGAAGTGCGCCAGGACTTGAGCCGTCAGCTCAGAAGCGTCGCCCGGCGCGAAGAGATAGCCGCGCGTGTCGTCGATCAATTCCGGCACGGCCCCGATGCGCGCTCCGGCCGCGGGCGTACCCGTCTGGAACGCCTCGTAGATGACCATCGAGTAGGCTTCCGGCCATACCGAGGGCAAGAGAACCAGATCCGCCGCGGCAAAGAGGGCGCGCATCTGGCGGAAGGGCACGGGGCCAAGCGTCTGCACGGCGGGCGCAAAGCGGCGGAAGCGCTGCAGCGTCTGCGCATCGCCACCGCCGGCGACCACTACCTGCACGTCCTCCAGCCCCGCCATCAGGCCGGGCAGCGCGGCCAGCAATGTGTCTGCGCCCTTGATCTCGACGCCGCCGCCGGCAAAGAGCAGTGTGGGACGGCTCTGTGCAGCCGCACACGCCTGCGCGACCTCGGCGGAAAGCTGCGTGGACGGGATAGGCCGGTCCTCGATGCCGTGGCGCACGCGGCGAAAGCGCGAAGACGCATAACCCGCCGCCACATGCTGCGCGATCAGGGCCTGGCTGGGCGAGATGAAACAGCGTACGTTGGCCGTGAGCCGCGCGAAGAGTTGGCCGCGCCGCGGGATGTCCGCCCAGTAGTCATAGCGGCGCAGACAGCGCCCGCAGCCGTGCGAGCCGGGCGGGAAGCTCGCCGGGTCGCAGCTTTCGCCGTCGCGGCGGTACAGCATGTTGTTGGGACAGAGCAGCCAGTGGTCATGCAGCGTGGCGACGACCGGCGCGCCCTCCTTGCGACAGGCGACAAAGGGCGCCAGCGACGCGCCGGAGACATTGTGTACGTGCACCAGATCGGGCCGAAAGCGCCGGATTTCCTGGCGCACAATCTCGACGATGCGGCGGTCGAGTACATCCTGCCAGATGTGGTGCGTGGCGAAGCGAACGCGGTGTACGGGGATGCCCTCAACGCTATACCAGTCATCGCCCGCGCGTTGCCGGCGGTTGTTGGCGTAGAGGATGCGGCAAGCCACGCCCGCAGCCATCAGCCCGCGGCAGGTGTGAAAGAGCGAGACTTCGGCCCCTCCCGTGTAGTCCGGCGGGAAGGTGTTGGTGACAAACAGCACGCGCATCATCGGCGGCGCCGTGCCTGCCGGAGCGAAGAGGAAATCATCCGGGCGATCACGCTAACGCTCCATGTCCGGCGCATCCGGCAGGCGACGTTTGAGCGCGTCTACCTCGCGGGCCAGCTCTGCGATCTCGCGGTTATTCTCGCGAATGTATTCGACCAGCACTTCAGCCAATTGCTGTTGATTGCCCAGGCGCGCCAGCGGTCGCAGCAGCGGGCCGAGCAGTCCGGCTCGCGACCATTGCGGAAAGCGCTGTCGCAGCGAAGCCGCCAGGCCAGGCGCAGCGCTCGCCTGCGGCATCCTTGCGGCCAGCGCGCCCAACGGCGAGGCGGCATTGTCCAGGTTGGCGGGACGCAGCGGATAGACGGCGCGCAAGCCCAACAACACCGCAGCCAGCCCGTCGATCTCCTCGCGGCTGCCCGGAAAGGCCTGTTCGCGCGCGGCGACGATGTCGCTTAGGTGCAAGAGTTGGTCGAAGTAGGCGCGGTGCGTGGCCGCGATCACGCGCTCGCCCTGCCAGCCCAGACTGTTAAGCCAGCGCTGCTCGGCGGGCATGAACTCGTCGACCAGCCGGTGCAGCGACCAGTATTTGAGCACAAAGCGCAGACGATTGCGATGCACGATCAACTCGGCGTCATAGCTCTTATCAAGCAACGCGCTCGTTTCCTTGTGGACCAGAACGGCGTCGGGCACGTAGACGACGCGAAAACCGGCCTGGCGCGCGCGCCAACACCAATCCACATCCTCGTAGTAGGCGGGTGCGAAGCCCTCGTCCAGGTCGCCGATGGCGGCGTAGGCGTCACGCGTGATGGCGAGCGCTGCACCCGTCACGAAGTCGACCTCGCGCAGAAAGGCGAACTGACCGCGGTCGGGCTGCCCATAGCCGAAGTGGCGCGTAATGGCCTGGCGATCCAGCTCGCCGCCGGCATGTTGGATTGTCCCGTCCGGGAAGAGCGCCTTGCCGCCGGCGATGCCGATGGCGGCGTCGTGCTGCAGCGGGGCCACGAGGCGCGCCAGCCAGTCGGGCCGCACCTCCGTGTCTTGGTTGAGCAGTACATAGACGGCGCGATCGCCCGCCGCATGCAAGCCCAGGTTACAGGCGCACACAAAGCCCAGATTGGCGGCGTTGCGCAGCAGGCGAACCTGCGGGTAGTGCGTCGCCACAAACTCGGCGGAGCCGTCGGTCGAGGCGTTGTCTACCACAAAGATGTCACAGGCCATATCTTGCGCGGCAGCAAGTCGCTGCGCCAGCGCGGCCAGGCAGGCCGGCAGGTCCTGCATTCCGTTCCACACGGGGATGATCACGGCAATGGCGGCCTGTTGCACGATGCGGTTTCCTTCCGTCCGAAAGCTACTGCTTGGCGTTTGGCGGCTACGCACCGGGTCTATCTGCCTGGTTGCAGACGGCGGCGTTGGCGGTCGAGCCAACGCGTCAGACGCATGAAACGCCCGTCTTCATAGCCCTGCACCAGCGCTTGCCAGTGTGCGCGCTCCTGTTGCAACTGCGCCCACAGGCTGGGGTTATAGACGCCGGCATCGCCCTTGTCTGCGGCGCGCCAGGGAGCGCGGCAATAGGCGATCAGCGGTGCAGCCACGCTTGTCCAGTTCAAAGCCTGGGCGGCGGCGGCAAAGCCCGGCTGCACGTCTCGGCCCTCGTCGCGCTGCGCCAGCAAGTCGAGCAAGGGCTGCGCCACGCCGTCCACGTCCTGATAGTGTACCACGCGACCTAATCCATGGGCGGCTACCAGTTCGGCGATGGCGTCGCCCTCGCTGGCGACGATGGGCAGCCCCGCCCAGATATACTCGAGGACACGGCTGCGAAAGGCCAGGCGAGTTTCCAACGTGTCGAAGTGCAGCGACAGCGCCACGTCACATTCGAGCAGCAGGTTGCCCCAATCCGCATAGGGAACCCAGTCGCCGAAGAAGATCGCCTGGTCGAGCAAGCCGGTCTCTTGTGCGGCGACGCGGGCGCGCGCGGTTTGGCTGGGCAAGTTGCTCAAGGCCGGGTTGGGATGGCGCGTGCCGGGAAAGATCAGGCGCACGTCCGCCCGCAAAGCCGCCACGCGGGCGACGGCCTGGATAGCCGTGACGGGGTCCAGCCAGGACCACAGCCCGCCGCCCCACAGGATGAGCTTATCCTGCGCGGTGATGCCGGGCCACACGCCTTTGACCACGGGGCGCGTGTGCCGCGGCGGCGTGTCGGGCAGGCCATAGGGCACGACGTCGATCAGCCGGCGCAGCGACGGGTCGGCGGCATAGGTGGCGGGGTTGACGCGGCCGTTGGCCTCCAGCAAGCCCAGCCACCAGTCGCGCTGACGCTCGCCGGCGCAGATGAAAAAATCGCCCAGCGCATATTGGCCCTGCAACTGGGCCAGGCGGTCCCGCCAGTCGCCGGCGAGGGCGGACGTGTCGCCACCGCGGCCGTGCAGCGCCAGCCACTCGGCGAGCAGCGGGTCGTAGCCGTCCACCACCAGATAGGCGCCGGACTCCCCCAGCTGAGGAAAGGCGCCGGCGATGTCGCTGGGGAAGATGCAGATGTCGTGAGCGGCGACATGCCTTTGCAGCGAGGGCCATGCGTTGCGATCATAGCGCACCACGTCGAAGCTGTCGCCCGTCGCCCGCCCCGGCGACTCGGCGGGAATCGCCAGGGTGACGGCTGCGTGTTGGGTCAGCACGCGCGCCAAATGCATATAGCGGATGCCCGGTCCCGCCATGCGCGGGCCGACGATGTCGTGGCTGATGAGGAGAACATGCTGCGTCATGGCCGGCTCAGTCGTCTGACAGGGCGTCCCGCAAGGGGACATGGTTTGCGGCAACCGGCCTGGAGCCAACGACTTGCTGCAAAAGATCCGTCATGGCAGCAGCAAACCTATCCATTGTGAAGCGCGCGTAGAATGCCGTCTGCGCGTTGTGCCCCAACTGCCGCCCCAAAGCGCGGTCCGCCAATAGTCGCTGCAGGGCGCGGGCCAACGCGCGCGTGTCGCCAAACTCGACAATCAGGCCGCTGTGTTCATGGACAATCGCTTCCGACACGCCGCCCACATTCGCGGCGATGATGGCCACGCCATGGGCCATGGCTTCGAGCAACGTGACGGGCAGCACTTCATCGCGCGAGGGCAGGACGAAGATATCGGCGCCGGCTAAATGCGCCATAACTGCCGCGTGATCCGTTTCGCCGACAAAGCGAACATTGGGGACAGCCGCCTGACGCAGGCCAGCGGCAAAGGCAGGGTCAATCGTACGCCCCAACATGTCGACTGTAACGCACTTGAGCGTCTTTTTGGGCAGCAAACGCAGCGCGGCGAGCAGGAAATCTTGGCCCTTGCGCGGCTCCAGGCTGCCGATACAGACAATGCGCACGCTATCGGCCGCGGGTTGTCCCGCGGCAGGCTGGGCGGAGTGCGCGGCCGCCTGCAGGTGGCGCACGTCTAGTCCGTTCGGCACAACGGCAAAGCGATCTCCCGGCAGAAAGTCGCGGTAGAGACGCGCGAGATGATGGGTG
>JBBSBO010000125.1:0-6761 GCA_038251215.1 Caldilineales bacterium | reverse complement strand
GCCGATGAGCGAGGAGCGCTATGCGCGCATCGTCGACGCCAACGACGATCTGGCGTCCAATGGGATGCGCGTGCTGGGCGTAGGCGTGCGCGTGCTGAATGATCTGGCCGCGGCCAAGCGTGAGGAGACGCTGCCGCGCGTGGACGAGGAGCCTTTCGATTCGGTGCGCAAGCGCATGACCACCGTACACGATATGCCGGCGGAGACTGCACAACTGCCCGCGGGGTTGCGGGCGCTGTGCTCGGCCCTGGAGGGCAACGGCTCAGCGCCGCTGGTGGCGTTTACCAAGGGCGCCACCGACAGCCTGCTCGGCATCGCCACCCATGTGTGGATCGACGGCGCGATTGAGCCGATGCGCGAGGAGCTGCGTACACGTATCGCCGACGCCAACGACGATTTGGCGTCTAACGGGATGCGTGTGCTGGGCGTAGGCGTGCGCGTGCTGAATGATCTGGCCGCGGCCAAGCGTGAAGAAACACTGGAGAAGAACCTCACCTTTGTGGGCATGGTCGCCATGATCGACCCGCCGCGGCCGGAGGTAAAGAGCGCCGTGGCGACCAGCACCGCGGCCGGCATCCGCCCCATGATGATCACGGGCGATCACCCGCTCACCGCCAACTACATCGCCAAAGAGTTGGGCATCACGTCGGAAAAAGGGCTGCTGACCGGCCGCGACCTGGATGGCATGTCGCCGGAGGAGCTGGACGAGGCGGTGGACGGCGTCTCGATTTATGCGCGCGTCTCGCCCGAGCACAAGCTGGACATTGTGCAGTCGTTGCAGCGCAAAGGCAATGTGGTCGCCATGACCGGCGACGGCGTCAACGATGCGCCGGCACTGAAGCGCGCCGACATCGGCGTGGCAATGGGCATCACGGGCACGGATGTAGCCAAAGAAGCGGCGGAGATGGTCTTGCAGGACGACAACTTCGCCACCATCGTGGCAGCCATCGAAGAAGGCCGCACGATCTACGACAACATTCGCAAGTTTATCCGCTACTTGCTCACCTGCAACTCCGGCGAAATCTGGGTGATGCTGCTGGCCCCCTTCCTGGGCATGCCGCTGCCCCTGTTGCCGCTGCAAATTCTGTGGATGAACCTGGTGACGGACGGCTTGCCCGCGCTGGCGCTGGGCGTGGAACCGCCCGAACCCAACATCATGAAGCGCAAGCCGGTGTCGCCCACGGAGGGCATCTTCAGCCGCGGCATGGGGCGCGACATCATCGTCCTGGGGCTGTTGATGGGCTTGGCTCCGCTGGCGCTCGGCTACTTCGCCTGGCGCGCCGGCGACGAGTCCTGGCAGACCATGACCTTCACGGCGCTGGTGCTGTCGCAGATGACCTTCGCCCTGGCTGTGCGCTCGGAGAGAGAGTCGCTCTCTGCCATTGGGTTCTTCTCGAACCGGGCCATGGTCGGCGCCGTGCTGCTGACCGTTGTCCTGCAGATCGGGGTTGTCTACCTGCCCTTTGCTCAGACGTTTTTTGATACGAAACCGATGAATCTGCGCGATCTGGTGTTGAGCCTACTTCTGGCGACGATACCGCTGATCGCCTTTGAAACCCAGAAGTGGTGGATGCGCCGCAGCCACAAGGTCTAGACGTGCACCGTCAGTGATCAACCGTCGATGCTCGCACCATGCGAACATCGACGGTTGGAACGGTGAGACATATCGCCGCGATCAGCCGCCAGGCTGGTCGCGGCGTTTTTGTGCGAGGGAAGCGGCAGGCCGCGCCGGCTCCGGCGGGCGTGCGACCACCACTTCGGCATAGCGCAGCACGCGCTGGTCCTGGCGATAGCCCTTGCGCAGCTCGCGCACGATCGTGTCGGGCGGCACATCGCCGCGCGCTTCTGAGTCGACCGCCAAGTGCAGGCGCGGGTCGAACTTCTGTTGCAGGGTGGGGATGGGGCGGATGCCCTCCAGCGCCAGCAGCGCGGTGAAGCGGTCGCGCACGAGCGTGAAATGGTTGAGCCACGCTTCCATTGCCGAGGCGGTGGCGGTCATCGACTCCGGCAGCGGCGCCGAGGGCAGGCCGGAGGCGCCGTCGAGTTCGCCTTCGCCGGCGACGCGCGAGCGCAGCTTGTCCAGCAAGCCGGGCGCAGGCGGGCGCATCTCCGGCTTGGGGCCGACCGGCAACTGGCCCAGCGCGGCGAGGTCCTGCCGTTGGCGCGCCAGGATCGTGCGCCCGCGTTCGAGCGCGACCTCCAGGCCGTCGAGCGCGGGCAGCAGGTCGGCGGCGAATTCGCCGCGAGCGGTGCGGCGCAGGGCGTCCGACTCGTCGCGCGTGCGGGTCTGGGCGCGCTCCTCCACTTGCAGACGGCGGACGACGATCTCTTGCAGGGTTCCCAGCACGCCCTCGAACTGCTGCTCTTTGCTTTCGCCCAGTTGATTGGCCCGCTCCTGCGCGCGCACCAGGTTTTGCAACGTCTGCGCCAGGGCGTTGACCTGTCCCTGCGTGGCGACGGTGGCCGCCAGCCGCACGAGCTGCTCCTGCGTCGCCAGCTCGCTCAGCTTGACGGCGAGGAAGTTGATCTGCTCGTGTTCTGCGCTCATCTGCTCGGTGAAGTCGGCCAGCCGCTCTTGCAGGGCGTGTGTGCCCTGCGTGTCGGTGAGGCGCTTGACCAGGGCGGAGACCTGCGCGCTGTCGTCGTCGATGTGCGCGGCGACCTTGTCCACCTCCAGCTGGATGGCGTCCAGCTGCGTGGCGAGCTGCATCAGGCGCAGGCCGAGTTGCGGCAGCGAGTGCGCGCTGCCTTCGGCCTGGTTGGGCGAGACGTCATGCGACGGGTCCTGCAGCGTGTCCGGCATGGGGCTGCCCTTCATGATGGCGAATGCAATGAGGGTGAATCTGATGAGGGCGACTGTGCGTCGCTTTCCGGGTTGCGCGGCGGTCGGCGGGAGGGAGCTTGGCCCGCGGCGACCTGCGCCGCCTGCCAGGCCGTATAGGCGTCTTCGACGACGCGGCGGGTGTCCGGGTTGAGGCGATAGGGCGCCAGCTCATCCATCGACACCCACGCCAGCGCGGCGGCGTCGTCTTGGGCGCGGGCTTCGCCCCGCACCAGGCCGGCCCAAAAGTCGATGACCACGAAATGATATTCGATGCGGCCCTCGTCATCGTATGTTATCGGCTCGAAGGCGCCGACCACGGCGCCGACGCGAATGTCGATGGCGCACTCCTCGCGCACCTCGCGCGCTGCGCCGTCGGCCAGCTTCTCGCCCAAGTCAAGCAAGCCGCCGGGCAGCCCCCATGTGCCCTTGCCCGGTTCATGCCCGCGCTGCACGAGCAGCACACGGCCCGCCGCATCAAAGACCGCCGCGGCGACGCCGACGAGGGGCGCAGCCGGGTAGCGCCGCGAGAGGGTGACCGGCTGGGGGACGGAGCGGGACTGTTCGTGCCGCGCGTCGCCCATAGCGTCGCTCATGGCATCGCCCAGGCTTTCACCAACGCCGGCACTTCAGCCAGGCTGTGTACCGTGGCGTTGGGCGCGACCGTCGCCAGCAGGCCGCGATTATCGAAGTCCACCTGCGCGTCCGCGCCGAATGTCGTCTGGATGGCGAGCGCCCCTAGCTCCAGCGCGCCGGCGATGTCGTGGCGCAGGCTGTCGCCCACGACCACCAGCTCGTAGGGCTGGAGGTCCCACTGCTCGCGTACGATGTCAAAGATGGCGGCGTCGGGCTTGCGATACTCCACGGCGGCGCTGCACAGGCATATGTCCAGGTCGTCGCGCAGGCCTAGGAAATCTATCGCGCGCTGGAAGGCGCGGTCGCAGTTATAGTTGGCGATGATCGCGATCTTGAAGTGCGCGGCGCGCAGCGCGGCCAACGCCTCGCGCGCATGAGGGTAGAGCCGCCAGGCCGTCATTTCCGGCGCATAGAAGATGTCCACCGCTTGCTGCAAAATGGCCGGGTCGAGCTTGCTGGCGGGGTAGCCGAAGAACTGGAGCAGGAAGCTCATGGCGTCGTCGGCGATGTGTTCTTCGCGCTCTTCCTCCGACTTTTCCTCGGCAAAGCGCCGCGCCTCGACGATGTTGCGCCAGAAGTCGGCGGGCAACTCCATGCCGCGCCCGCGCATAAAGGCCTCGGCGGCCTGCGCGCCCTCTTGCAACAGGGCGTCACGCGGGCGCGCAGGGTAGGCGAGGGTCTCGTCGAAGTCGAAGATAACGCCGCCGACCAGCGAGAAGGGCGGCAGAGGGGCGCCTGCGTCCAGTTCCGGGAAGAAATTCTGCGCCAGCTGCGCCAGTTCTGCGGCGTTGAGCGGCGCGGGCGTCATCTCCGTGATCTGCGTGTCATTGTCTGCGGAGCGATCTTGCGTTGAGTCCGGCGTGGGCGCGCCGAAGACCGCGCTCTGTTCCGTCGCGGTCAGCTCACGGCCCTCGCCACGGGCGCGCGCCAAGAGCGCCTCTCTTTCGTCGGGCGTCAGCGGCTCGGTTCCTGCGGGCAATTCTGGCGGCTGGTGCGCTTGTGACATGGCGATCTCAACTATTCCACTCGAATGTCCCATCTTCCGGCAAACGCCAACTGTGTAGCATGTCTATTGCTGCGCCGGCGGATGGCCTCTATTGTAGGCGAGATGACGCGGCGGGGCAAGCCAAAATCGGTGGGCGGAACAACTGAAAACCGCAAAGGACGCAAAGAACGCAAAGAAAAAACAACAGCAAGAATAGAATTATCGGATCTGCGCCTTCTCCAAGTAATCCTTTTCGCTCCCCTATTCTGACATGCACCTTCGGCGAGCGAGCGGTTTTCTCCAGCTGATCACCTGGCGCGTGGTAGAATTTGAGCAGCGATTGCACGAGCAAGGCGGTTAATGCGTGGAACGAAACGCGGGAAAGGATGCAGAACTGTGGCGTATTCTCTCGAGGTGGGCGGTGTGCGCTGTCATATTGTGAGCGACGGGCTAAATCGCATCGACGGCGGCGGCTTCTTTGGCCTGACGCCGCGCGTGCTGTGGTAGCAGGTGATCCGCCCCGACGAGCGCAACCGCATTCCGGCGGAGACGCGCTGCCTGTTGATCGAGTCGGACGCCGGCCTGATCCTGGTGGATACGGGCGTGGGCGACAAGCTGACGGCGAAGCAGCGGCAGATCATCGGGCTGGACGACCGCAACGAGCGGCTGATCGCGGATATGCGCCAGGCCGGCTTCGCCCCGCAGGACGTGGAGACGGTGATCCTGACGCATCTGCACAGCGACCATGCCGGCGGCGCCACGCGCTGGGCCGATGCCGGCGGCGCAGAGGACGCACACGGCCCGGCGATTCCCACCTTCCCCCGCGCGCGCTATCTCGTGCAGCGCATCGACTTGGCGGACGCGGCCTATCCCAACGAGCGCACCGCGGCCACTTATTTACCCGACAATTGGGAGCCGCTGGCGGCAAGCGGACAGTTGGTCGTGGTCGATGGGCCGCAGCGGCTGGGCAGCCACGTGCGCACCGATGTAGCCTCCGGCCACACCGCCGCCATCCAGACCGTGTGGGTCGAATCCGCCGGCGAGAGCCTGCTCTTCCTGGGCGACGCGTGCAGCTGGGCGGCGCATATGAACCGCCTCGCCTGGGTGCCCAGCTTCGACATCCTGCCCATGCTCAGCATCGAGAGCAAGCGCCGGCTGCGCGACGAGGCGCTGCACGCCAACGCGCTGCTCGTCTTCCAACACGACGCGCAGGTGGTGACGGGTCGCCTGGGGCCAGGAGCGCGCGGGCCGGAGGTGCAGGTCGAGATCGGGGAGGAAGCGGGGTAAAAGGACAAACAAGGGTTATTTGTTACGCCCAAAGCACGTCGCCGTCGTCCTCGTAATTCAGTTCTTGCTCGGCGAGGGGCGCGGCGTCGCGCGCCTGGGCGGCGTCGCGGCCTTGCGTGAACCACTGCTGCCACTCGGCGGGCGCGTCGATGTTTTGGCCGCCAGGCGAGGTGATGCGCCGGCGCACGCGCAGCATCACCGGCGTGTTGACGCTCGCCCCGCTCACAATCACCTGGCCCGTGCTTAAGCTGGAAAGCTCCTTCAGCATGTCGCGCCCGACGCTTTCCACCGAGGCGGCGATGCGGTCCTGGTCAATCGGGTTGGTGATGCGCATGATGCACTGCGTCATGCACTGGCTGAGCACGTCGCTGTCCAGCTTGCCGGGGCGCTGGCTGATCAGCCCCACGCTCACGCCGAACTTGCGCCCTTCGCTGAGGATTTGCTTGAGCACATCCGTGCTCACGGCGTCGGCGCTGGCGGGCGCAAAGTTGTGCGCCTCCTCGATCAAACAGAAGACGGGGAACGGCATGTGGTTCTTGTCGCCGGAGCCGATTTTCTGCTTCACTGTGTCGATGCGCGCCTGGTAGACGCGGCGCAGCAATGTGGCTGCGATCACCTGCTGCTCGCGCTGGTCCACCTCGTTGAGTTGGAGGACCGTGCATTGGCCCGGGCGGAACAGCTCGCCCAGTTCCAGGTTCTCAAAGTCGTTGAAGATGCTGCTGCCGCCGAGCGTGCCGTTGAGCCGCCAGAGCAATGCGCCGGTCGTCGGGTCATCTTCGATTGACTGCCCGTCTTCACCCACCTCGCGCCGGCCCTCGGCGGTTTCGCGCACGGAGAGCAGCAATTGCTGGAGGGTATATTTGGCCTCGCCGCCGGCGCGGAAGGAGCGCTGGGCATGGTTAAATGCGCGCGTCAGCTGGTACTGCATCTTCTCCGACAGATTGGGCAGCAGGTAGCGCAAATCGGCCAACGTCAGGCTGTCGATGCGCACGCGCACGTCGTCGGGGCGGAAGATGCGCACCATCGGCTTGT
>JBBSBO010000124.1:0-6769 GCA_038251215.1 Caldilineales bacterium | reverse complement strand
GCTGGGCAAGCAGGTTCTGCCCGCGAGCGCCGGCAATCCTCCGCTGGCGATCAAGGCAGCGACCGCGCCGCTGAACGCGGATCTGCTGGCGGCCCCGCCTGCTCCGCGCAAGGTGGTAGCGCCGCAGCCTGCGGAGCCGGAACCGGAAGCCGCGCTGGTCGAGGCCGCTGTACCCGAGGTCGCCGTGCCTGTGGCTGCGCCCGCCAAGCCGGCGCCTGCCCTGCGCACTGCAGCCACAGCGTCCGCCGCAAGGACGACCCCGGCCGCTGCCAAATCGCCTGCTGCCAAGTCGTCTGGCCCTAAGTCGCCTGCCACGAAGCCGGCCGCGGCACGACCATCTGCCGCCAAATCCGTTGCGGAGACAAAGCCCGCTGCCGCGTCCAAGACGAACGGCGCGCCCACGGCGCAGCCTGAACTGCCCTTCGACGGCGCGCCGAGTAAGCCCGCCGGCACGCGCCGCGCCGCGGCGTCCAAGCTCGCGCCTGCACCGTCAGCGGCTTCAGCGCCCAAGCCGCCGCCGGCAAAAGCGTCTTCAATAAAGCCGGCTGCATTAAAGCCGTCATCATCCAAGCCGTTATCGCCGGCAGCCAAGCCGGAGGCGCCCCCCGCAGCCGCCCAAAAGCCGGCCGCGCGCAAAGGCGGCAAGCTCAATACCGTGACGACCGTCAAGAAGCCAAAGCCCAAGCCAAAGACGTAACCGGCGAGGTAATAGAACGCGGATGAACACGGATTGGGCGGATTTGCGCGGATCAATCCGCGTTCATCCCCTAAATCCGCCAAATCTGTGTTCTATTCTCGTATCCTTGCCTGCTTTCCTCTGTGAACCTCTGTGGTCTCTGTGGTGAATTGCTGTTCTTGCTGTTGGCTGTTCTTCGCGTTCTTCGCGTCTTTGCGGTTTGCCCTGCCCCCGCGCATTTTGACAGCCGGCAAGCGACTGTGCTACACTATCCTACCTGACGACCCAACCCGTGTAATGGGGCGGACCGTCGCCAGTCGATGACCCGTGCTGATGAAGTGGGGATTTTTCCCCGGCAACCCGCTGGAGTCCCGGTATCCGGTTGCAAGGCACGCCCGTTCCGCAACGCATTGCTATGCGCCCGTGTGCAGCCGCACAGCGCAATGCGCCGGACAGCGTGCCGCAACAGATTGCCAAGTGGGACGGTTTGCCGGGAGCGACCCAGGATCGCGCGATGACCATCGCACGATTAGTGGTCCAGCCAGCTTTTGCCGCGCACCCCTTGGAGCAATCCAAGGGGTTTTTTGTTGAGCGGAGGACGCCATGCGAACGGTGTTTTGGGAAGACCACAAGGTCAAGATGATCGACCAGCGCTTGCTGCCGGGCGAATTTGTCATTGCCGAGTTCGACAGCGTGGAGGGCGTGGCGGCGAGCATCCGCGAGATGGCGGTGCGCGGCGCGCCCGCCATCGGCGCCACCGCGGCCTACGGCATGGCGCTGGCGGCCTATGCCAGCGGCGCGCGTGACCGCGACGGTCTGCTCAACGACTTGTGTGCGGCCAAAGCCACGCTCGACGCGGCGCGGCCGACCGCCGTCAACCTGGCGTGGGCCACGGCGCGGCTGCTGGAGACTGCCGAAAATGCTTCGCCGCGCCAGATCGACGACCTGCGCGCCGCGCTCTTGGCCGAGGCCGAAGCCCTGGCGGACGAGGACGTGGAGATCAACCGGCGCATGGGCTATCATGGGGCCGAGATTGTGCCGGACGGGGCCAACATCCTGCACCACTGCAACACCGGCGCGCTGGCGACCGTGGACTTCGGCACGGCGCTGGGCGTGGTCTACGCCTGCCAAGAGCAGGGCAAGCGCATCCACGTCTGGGTGGACGAGACGCGCCCGCGGCTGCAAGGCGCGCGCCTGACGGCCTGGGAGCTGATGCGCGCCGAGATCCCCATGCACCTGATCGCGGACAATGCCGCCGGCCATCTCATGCGCACGGGCCAGGTGGACGTCGTCCTGTATGGCGCGGACCGCGTGGCGGCCAACGGCGATGTCGCCAACAAGATCGGCACCTACAAGCTGAGCGTGGTGGCGCGTGAGAATGGCATCCCCGTTTATGCCGTAGCGCCGACCAGCACGGTCGACCTGGCGCTGGCTGCGGGCGAGGAGATCCCCATCGAAGAGCGCGAGGCCGAGGAAGTGACCTTTGTCGGCGCCACGCAGATCGCTCCCGAGGGCGCGCCCGTGTATAACCCGGCCTTCGACGTGACCCCGCACCGCTACATCACCGGCATTGTCACCGAGGAGGGCATCTGCTACCCGCCCTTCACGCTGAGCCTGAGCCGCGCCAAAGAGGCGGCGGAAGCGCGCGTGCGCGCCAACCGTGCACAGCGCAGTTCCGCCGGTGCGGAGAGCGGTGCGGCATGAATCGCTTGAACAGCGTGTGCGTCTTCTGCGGGGCCAACCAGCCCGCCCGGCCCGAGTATGAAGCCGGGGCGATTGCAATGGGCCGCGAGCTGAGCCGGCGCAACCTGGGCCTGGTCTATGGCGGGGGCAGCGTGGGGCTGATGGGGGCGCTGGCACGCGCCGCACGCGACAACGGCGGCAACGTAGTCGGTGTGATCCCGGAGTCGCTGACGACGCGCGAGATCATGGGCGAGAAGATCGGCGAGCTGATCGTGGTGGAGACCATGCACGAACGTAAGGCGATCATGGCCTCGCTGGCGGACGCTTTCGTGGCGATGCCGGGCGGTTTCGGCACAATGGATGAGCTGTTCGAGGCCATCACGTGGGGGCAACTGGGCATTCACGCCAAGCCGATTGGCCTGCTCAACATCCGCGGCTATTTTGACTCCGTGTTGCAGTGGATCGAGCATGGCGTGGCGGAAGGCTTTGTGCGACCGCAGCACCGTGGGCTGCTCACCGTGGATGTGGAGCCGGCCTCTTTGCTCGACCGGCTGGCGGTAGTGCAGCCTCCGCCCGGTTTGCTCACACAGGTGAACCTGGACGAGGCGTAGAGCGATGCTTCTATCATTATTGGCGGCTGCGGAACCATTCTATGCGGCGCAAGAAGGGAATAAGCAATGGAGTTTGTAATCACGGGGTCGGTGGCGTATGACTATCTGATGCGCTTCCCGGGCCATTTCCGCGACCATATTCTGCCCGACCAACTGGACAACCTCAGCGTGAGCTTCCTGGCGGAGTCCATGCGCCGTGAGCGCGGCGGCGTCGCCGCCAACGTTGCCTATACCATGAAGCTGCTCGGCGCGGACCCGCTGATCCTGGCGACAGTGGGCAACGACTTCGGCGACTACCGTCATTGGCTGGAGGCGCAAGGCCTGCGCACCGACCAGATCGTCGAGATCCCCGACGAACTGACCGCCACCTTCTTCGTCAGTACGGACCTGGACCAGAACCAGATTGCCAATTTCTACTCGGGCGCCATGGGCTATGCGCGCAACTACAGCCTGGAGAGCCGCCGACTGGCCTCCGCCGGCCTGGTGATGATCAGCCCCAACGACCCCACCGCCATGCTCAACTACGCGGCGGAGTGCAAGCGCCTCTCCATTCCCTTCGCCTTTGACCCCAGTCAACAGATCGCGCGGCTGGACGGTGACGCGCTGCGCCAGAGCGTGCCGGGCGCAGCCTTCCTGCTGTGCAACGAGTACGAGCTGGCGATGATCCAGAACAAGACAGACTGGTCGCGCGCCGATATCCTGGCGCTGGTCGATACGCTGGTGTTGACGCTGGGCAAGCAGGGCAGCGTGATCTACGCCGAGGGCGAGGAAATCGCCATCCCCGCCGCGCCCCTGGAGCGCATCGACGACCCCACCGGCGCGGGCGACGCCTATCGCGGCGGCTTCTTTGCCGCCTGCCTGGCGGGGCTGTCCTGGCCTGTGTGCGGGCGCGTGGGCGCGCTGTGCAGCGCCTACGCCCTGGAGCAGATGGGCACGACCTCGCACCATTTCACGCTGGACGAGTTTGTGGCGCGCTACGAGGCCTTCTTTGGCGCGGAGCCGTCGCTGGACGGCTTGCGCCAACTGGCATAGGAAGAGATGCTCACCACAGAGTACACAGTGGAAAAACAGCACGCCCAGGAACGGCGCATCCGCGCGCTGCTGAACGCCGACCCGGTGTGGGCGGCCTATGCCCTGGCGGACTTGCAGCCGGCCTATGCGCCCTATAGCCGCTGGCATGTGGCGCGCGGACCCGCCGGCTACAGCGGCCCGTGTATGCCGGGCTTGCCGGGCCTGGTGATGCTCTTTACACGGCTGACGCCGCCGGCGCTCTTCGCGGTGGGTGACACGGCGGCTGTGGCGGCGGCGCTGGACGAGGCTTGCACGGGGCCGGACGCGCCGGAATCAGTCTATATGACGCTGCGCGCCGAGCATGTGCCCGCGGCGGAACGCTATTACGACTTCTCGGCGGACGTGCGCCCTATGTGGCGCATGGCCCTGGTCGATGCCGCGGCGTTACGCAGGGCAGAAGACTTGGCGGCGCGTCTGGCGGACGGGGCGCGGCTCGTGCGGCTCATGCCGGCGCACAGCGCCCGCATCCGCGCCCTGTTGGCGCATGGCGGCCCCTTTGCGCCGGACGCATTCGAGCCGTACCAGACGGAGGATGGCGTCTTCTATGGCGTGGAGGACGCGCAGGGCGAGCTGATGGCTGTGGGCGGCACGCATATTGTGGACTGGCAGGCGGGCATCGCCGCCATCGGCAACATGTACACGCACCCGGCGCAGCGCGGGCAAGGCTATGGCCGCGCCGTGTTGCGCGCCATCCTGGCGGGCCTGGGCGAGGGCGGCGCAAGCAACATCATTCTCAACGTGGACCAGCGTAACACGCACGCCAAGGCTCTCTACGAAGGCCACGGCTTCGCGGTCCACTGTCCCTACTGGGAAGGCGCGGGCCGTCGGCGCACTTCCCGCGACGAAGTTATCTCCAGCAAACTGTGAAACACGTAGGTTATCTATTTAAGGAGCGGTAAAAATCCATGAGTGACGCGATCAAAGAACTAAGCTATGATGTGGCGGACCTGAAGCTGGCTGACAAGGGGCGCTTCCGTATGGAGTGGGCGGCCCGCGAGATGCCCGTTTTGGATCTGCTGGAAGAGCGTTTCCGCCGCGAGCAGCCCTTCAAGGGCATTCGCATCAGCGCGGCCATGCATGTGACGTCGGAGACGGCGAACCTGATGCGCGTGCTGCTGGCGGGCGGGGCGGAGACGGCGCTGTGCGCCAGCAACCCGCTGAGCACGCAGGACGACGTGGCCGCGGCGCTGGTGGTGCATTACGAAATGCCCGTCTACGCCATCAAGGGCGAAAGCACCGAGCAATACAATTCGCACCTGAACAGCGTACTCAACGCACGCCCGCACATTACCATGGACGACGGCATGGACCTGGTCGCCATGCTGCATATGAAGCGCAGCGAGTTGCTCGAAAACGTGATGGGCGGCACGGAGGAGACGACCACCGGCGTGATTCGTCTGCGCGCCATGGCGGCCGCGGGCAAGCTACGGTTCCCGGTGATTGCGGTTAATGACGCCATGACCAAGCACTTCTTCGACAACCGCTATGGCACGGGCCAAAGCACGATTGACGGCATCATCCGCGCCACCAACGTGCTGCTGGCGGGCAAGAACTTCGTGGTGGGCGGCTATGGCTGGTGCAGCAAGGGTATTGCCATGCGCGCCAAGGGCATGGGCTCCAACGTGATTGTGACCGAGATCGACCCGCTGCGCGCGCTCGAGGCCGTGATGGACGGCTTCCGCGTGATGCCGATGGCGGAGGCGGCGCAGATAGGGCATCTCTTCTGCAGCGCCACGGGCGACACGCACATCTTCGACGGCCATCACTTCGAGGTGATGCGCGACGGCGCCATCCTGGCGAACAGCGGCCATTTCGACGTGGAAATCAACCTCAAGGCGCTCAGCGCCATGAGCGTGAAAATCACGCGTGTGCGCGAGTTCCTGGACGAGTATACGCTGCAAGACGGGCGCCGGCTGTATGTGGCGGGCGAGGGTCGCCTCGTCAACCTCGCCGCGGCGGAGGGTCATCCCAGCGCCGTGATGGACATGAGCTTCGCCAACCAGGCCCTGTCGGCGGAATATCTGCTGACGCACGGGCAGGAATTGAGCGGGCAGGCGTATGATGTGCCGGACGACAACGACAAGGAAATCGCCGCGCTCAAGCTGCACGCCATGGGCATCGAGATCGACACTCTGACCGCGGAGCAAGAGGCATACCTCAACGAGTGGAGCATGGGCACCGGGCACTAGGATGCGGTTAGGACATTGGGCAAGGCGGCAGGGCTGTCCTTGCAGGTTGAGGCCGGCGCTGCCGGCGCTACGAATGGAGGAGCAAGCAATATGACTACTTTTATGACGTCCCCTCGATTTCTCTTCACCAGTGAATCGGTGACGGAGGGACATCCCGACAAGATGTGCGACCAGATCAGCGACGCGATCTTGGATGCGCATTTCCGCGAAGACCCCTTTTCGCGCGTGGCGCTGGAGGCGGTGGCTAAGACCGGCTTCGTGATGCTGATGGGCGAAATCACCTCCACCGCCGTGGTCAACTATGACCGGCTGGTGCGCGAGGTGATCACGGAGATCGGCTTTGACGACAGCCGCAAAGGCTTTGACGGCAACAGCTGCGCCGTGCAGGTGGCGGTGACCGCGCAAAGCCCCGATATCGCCATGGGCGTGGACAAGGCCTTTGAGCTGAAGCAGCCCAACGCGACCGGCAATGTCGACGGCAACGACCCCATCGACGCCGTCGGTGCGGGCGACCAGGGTATGATGTTCGGCTTTGCCTG
>JBBSBO010000123.1:0-6778 GCA_038251215.1 Caldilineales bacterium | reverse complement strand
CCCAACCCTGGCGTGCCGAAGGCGCGATACTGGTAATTCTGGTCCTGGTCAAAGCGATAGTAGCCGGATTCGGAGATGCCCCAGGGCACGCCCTTCTGCCGTCCGTAATCCATTTGATAGGCCACAACAGCATAGATGCTTTGATCCAAGAGGGTGTTGGCGTAAGAGCGCGTCAGCAAGATCGGCATCAGGTACTCGAACATGGTGCCGCTCCACGATAGGAGGGTACGCATGCCCTCGACTTCCGTCAGCGGGCGGCCCAGGTGCAGCCAATGCTTTTCGGGCACATCGCCCTTGGCGATGGCGATCAGGCTGGCAATGCGCGCCTCC
This sequence comes from Caldilineales bacterium, assembly GCA_038251215.1. Lineage (GTDB taxonomy): Bacteria > Chloroflexota > Anaerolineae > Caldilineales > Caldilineaceae > JASGTU01. Next base: position 6,448 of record JBBSBO010000123.1, on the reverse strand, counting down.
GAGGCCAGCAAGTCATAATAGCTGCCGTCCGCTTTTTCGGCGTCGACGTTATAGCCGATGTGAAAAACCTCGCGCTGCGGCGAATAGAGAAAGCCGAAATCCATGTCCAGCGTGTATTTCTCGGCGCGCGCGGCCAGCGACTCGAACGCCTCCTGCAAGGCCAGCGCGTTGGTCTGCGCTTCGTCCAGGGCTGCGGTCAGGCGGCTGCTCCACTGGCGAGCCTCCTCCACCTGCGCAAAGAGGCCGGGCGCATGAGCCAACTCGGCGCGCAGCGCGTTCAGGCGCGCGTGCGCCTCGCCGCAGATCGCGCTGATCTCACCCAAGCGCGGGGCCGCCGGCAGCGCCTCCAGCAGATCCTGCCAGACGGCGCCCAGCGCCCCCTGCGCCTGCTGCAAGAGTGCAGGCGGCTGGTCGAGCGGCACAAGCCACGGGACCAGGGTTTGCAGTTCGCGCTGCATGTCGGCCAACTGGTAGTTGATCGCCTCGAACCACAGGCGCAGGTTGCGCAAGGCCGCCGCGTCCAGGTTGGCGGATTCGGCTTCGATCAGGGTCAACAGCCGCCGCGCCAATTCCGGGCGGCTTTCGTCGACCAGGTGCGCCAACAGCGCCGCTTGAATGATGCCGCCTTCGTCGCGCCCGGCCAAAATCTGCCGGCGGATTTCGGCCAAGTATGTTTGCAGCGGCTCCACCGTTTGTGGGGTGGACGGCGCCACCTGTGTCACTACCTCGTCGATGATGTCGAGCGTATCCAGCAGCCCTTGCCAGCGCCGCCAGCGCAGCACTGTGCGCTGCGACATGCTGAGGCATCCCTGGCGCAGGGCGATCAGGCTGCCCGCCAAGTTGCCGCTGTCCACCGTCGACACATAGCGCGGCGGCAGCGGGGCCAGCGAGCGCGTATCATACCAATTGAGGAAATGGCCGCGGTATTGTTCCAGCTCGTCGAGCGTCTCAAAGGTATTGCGGATGCGCACCGCCAGTTCCTGCAAGCCCATATAGCCCAGGTCATAGGCAGCCAGCGTGGACAGCAGCATGAGGCCGATGTTTGTGGGCGATGTGCTGTGCGTCAGCTGACCGCGCGGCGATTCCTGGAAGTGATCCGGCGCCAGCCAGCGATCCTCCGGTCCGACAAAATGCTCGAAATAGCGCCAGGTGCGGCGGGCCAAGCGGCGCAACTCCTGCTGTTGCGCCTCCGTCAAGGTCGCCGGCTCATGCGAGATCGGCCGGCCTATCCAATAGGCGACTTGCGGCGAGAGCAGCCACAGAATCAGAAAAGGCCCAGCCACCCACAACATGCCTGGGTTCACGGCGTAGACCAATGAGCCAATCGCCGCGACCAACACCAGCGAGCCGCCCATCTGCTGCCAGTTCAGCGCCGCCGCGTTATCGCCGCCAAACAAGCGCGCCGTGTGCGCCGCCGTCGTCCATTGCAGCATCCTGCGGCGACTGACAAACATGCGATAGAGCGTGGTGGAGATGGCGTCCAGCGCCATCAGCGCTTCGTAGGGCAAGAAGACCAGCGCCAGCAGGAAACGCAAACCCTGGCGGCGCGCCGTCTGCGCCAGGATGCGCGGCGCAGACGCGCCTTGCAGCGTGCGGATCACGTCGGCCGGCAACGGCAGGAAGAGCGGCACAGTCAACGCCAGCAGGTTCAGGAATGTCCATACCCAGGGCGAGCCGGGCAGCCACGTCCAGCCCGCGATAAAGAGCGCCAGCGTCGCCGGATAGAGCAGGCTGCGGCGCAGGTTGTCCAGCATCTTCCAGCGGTCGACGATCTTCAGGTCGTTGGGCAGGCGCCCGCCGTCGGCGGTGGGCACGTTCCAATGCAGCCAGGGCAAGAGCTGCCAGTCCCCGCGCATCCAGCGGCTAACGCGGCGTGAATCGACCAGGTAGCTGGGCGGGTAATCCTCGTACAGGATAATGTCCGTCACCAAGCCCGCGCGGCCCTGGATGCCCTCGAACAGGTCGTGGCTGAGCAGGGAGTTCTCGGGGATGCGGCCCTTCAGGCTGCGCGTGAAGGCCGCAACATCATAGATGCCCTTGCCCACGTAGCTGCCCTCGCCGAACAGGTCTTGATAGACGTCGGACGTGGCGTGGGTGTAGAGGTCCAGCCCGCTTTCGCCCGCAAAGATGCGCGTAAAGGACGAATGATTGGCGCTGGCGGGCGTGATCTCGGCGCGCGGCTGCAAGACCGTGTAGCCGGCTGTGACCTTGCCGGTTGCGTCGTCAAAGCGAGGGCGGTTGAGCGGATGCGCCAAAGTCCCTGCCAGGCGAGCCGCCGCGCCGCGCGGCAGCGTGGTATCGGCATCCAACGTAATTACGAAGTGTACCTCAGGCAGGACATCGAGTTGGCCCACTTGCGTCGTGTAGGTCGTACTGCTGCCGTGCAAGATCAGGCCATTGAACTCCTCGAGCTTGCCGCGCTTGCGCTCCCAGCCCATCCACACGCCTTCCGCTTTATTCCAGCGACGTTCACGGTGGAACAGGTAAAAGGGAGAATAGCCGGCTACGGCATAGCGCCGGTTGAGCGCGGCCACGCCTTCCGCCGCGCGCGCCACAAGCGCATCATCGCCCGGCAGATGCTCCTGCGGCGCGTCCGCCCAGTCGGTGAGCAAGGCAAAGCCCAGGTGCGGGTCGGCGTTGCGCAGGTAGTGCAGCTCGATCTGGCGCAGCAGCGAATCCACCTCATCGGCGCTGGTGAGCATGGCAGGGATCACCACCATCGCCCGGCCGGCGGGCGGAATGCCCTCGCTAAAGTCCAACTTGGGCAGCAGACGCGGCGGCGCCCAGGTTGTGATCAAGTAGTTGACCACGCTCACCGCAATCGTGATCGCAGGGATCAACGCGAACAGAGTGGCCATCAGAATGCCCAGCCAACCGGCGCCCGCGCCCCGTGCGTGCGCGATCAAGAAATACAGGATGATCACGCTGAGCAGGCCAATACTGCCCTGATATGTGATGAACGGGTAGCGGAACGGCAAACGCTTCAGGCGCACCCAGAGGGAGGGCCGGTAGCCTAACTCGGCCTCCAGGTCGGTACGCCCCTCCGCCACGAGATAATAGCCGACATGGGCGGCGCGATCCTCTGTGCTGCCGGCGGCTGTGGCGGCGCGCGCCGCCAAGCTCACGGCGGCCTGCGCCACGGCGACTTCGCTATGGCCAGCCGCCAGGGCGAGCTTCTCCACGACGCCGCGATAGTCGTCGCGCGTCGCGAACTCCATCGACGCATACACCTGCGCCGGATCCTGGCGAAGGATGCGGTCGACGCGGCTGAGGTCCTCGAAGAAGACCTTCCAGTCTTCCACCGCCAACGTGCGCAGGCTGAGAATGGCGTTGCTCACGACGGTGTCAGCAGGCAGGTCCGCGGGCAAGGCAATGGCGGCGGCCCGCTCGAGCGAGGGCGGCTGCTTGTCTAGGAACTGGGCCACCGCTTGCGTCAGAACGTCGAGGATGCCCAGGCGCAAACTGGTGGGCAGCGCCCACAGCTCGCCCATCGTCAGCGGCGCCTCGTCCTGGTAGGCGGCTACGAAGCGGCGCACCTGGTCCAAGTCGATGCGGGCGTTGCTGTCTTGGATGATGCGGCGCGCCACGGCATAGATGCGCGGGTAGCCCGCCAGGTCAGTCCCCGCCAGTTTGGGCAACTGGCGATAATATTGCGCGGGCATGTCCTCGCGCACCTGACGCAGCGTTTGCTGGATCACATAGTAGTTGTCGAGCAGCCACTCCGCCACATAGGAATTGGGCACGCTATTGGCGAAGGCCTGGGCTGCCGCCTCGTGCGCCTCGCGCAACAACTCTTCCTGCGGCTTCAGCCGCGCCATCAAACGCAGGGAAGCGCTCGGCTTTTTAGTGGTCAGGTGACTTTTTGCCAGCTCGTGTGCGGCGTGTCGCAACCGCTGCCGCGCGCCAGCCTCTCGCTCCGGCGTCGCGGCGGGCTTCGCCGAGGACTTCAGCGTGGCTTTTCCATTGTCTTGATTCGACATTCTCAGCGCCTTACGGTGGTCGTATGGACGTTGTTGGTAGGTTGACCCTCCGGGACAAACATCTCATCCTCCAGCAACTGCATGTCCTCGCGCGTCAGATCTTGGATAACCAAGAGCGGGGCGATGTCATACTCAATGAAATCAGTTGTCACGCTGCCATAGCGACGCATCGTGCTGCTCGAATAACCGTGCGCGCTCAGCACAACCAGGTCGACCCTTTCGGATTCCACCATCTCATGCAGCCCGGCAATCACATCATCTTCGACCACAAGGCGCATCTCGGCGTTGTGAAATTCGTTGGCTTGGAGCTGCGTCAGATATTGGTCCGCAGCTTCACGGTTGCGTGCGACCACTCTCGCGGCCAACTCCTCATCCTCTTGGGTCGACGGCGAACGGAACGGTATTCTAGGTCGGATCACGACATGAGACAAGAGCACCTGCGAGTTGCAGGCACGCGCCACCTGCGCGACAGCTGCGGTGACGCATTCGGCCCGCGGCGAGCCGTCAAGCGGAAGCAGGATGCGGCGATAACATTGCCACTCCGGGTCCTGGGTGACAGGTCGGAAAGCGCGCACGATCAGCGTGGCCGTCTGCACCTGCTGAATCACTTTGAGCACAACGCTGCTGATACCGCGCGAACTTAATCCAGACTGGCCGTGGGTGCTGAGCACCAACAGATCGACCGCCTGATCGTGCGTGAACTCCACGATGCGGCGCGTGGGGTCTCCTTCCAGCAGACGGCTCTGCACAGGCAAATTGGCCGCGCTCAACTGCTGGGCAATCCCATTCAGGTAGGCCGTCGCCTCCGCCTTGTACATCTCCCAGTCGAGCGGGTCGATCGGGCGCCGGGGGCCTGCGTTCGGCTCATTATTGAGCACGCGCAACAGAGTCACCCGGGCATTAAACGCGCGAGCAAACGTGATCACATGCGGCAGCACACATTCTGCCAACGAAGATCCATCCAGGGGCACCGCTATATGGTTGAACATTGTTCTTTCCTTTCAGGACCGGACAAAGACAGGCGACAGTCACTTCCTGCGGTGACTGTCGCCTGTCTTCGCCTGGAAATGCACCTACATGCTGATCGACTCGGCGACCCTCGCACCGCGTTGCATCCAAGTTGCCGGCGATTATTCCTTCGGAAACTTGGATGCTTCCGCTACCTTAAGGTACACGCCGTCCTGCGTCACATGATCGATGCGGTCGGGCATGACAAAGCGGTCGGCGCCGAAGAGTCCCTTCGCGTCCACACGGATAAAGCCCTCATAGCGCAGGCGCTCGGACACCTCGTCGGGCACCTCGCCCGGGTTGAACAACTCGGCGATCATCTCGGCAAATGTGTCATCCGGCTGCGAAATGCGGTCGGCGGTAGCTGCGCCAGTTCCCCTGTCGGCGTCGTCCGCATTGACCGTGCCCAAGAAGACCGCATCTACTGTACCAATTTTGTCGTTCTGATTACTGTAAACATCCATCCCTTTGTGGACTTGATTCAAAATGCGCTTGCGTGCTTCATGATTCACGTGATAGCTTGCCATTGTGTGCTTCTCCTTTGTCTGGTTTGACGATAGACAATTATTCGCAGTGTGTTTCTCATGCGAATATTGCCCACATATTGTTGCCCGCATGGCACGCACATGTGCCGGTTTCCTTGAGGGCAAAGCGCCAGGGCGGACCCTGTAACCGAGTTAAAGAGCGTGTCTGCCTCGCCCGCGCTGAATCTATTGTCCAATAGGTGAGGTCGCTACACGATAGACCAAGGAACATCCGCCGGGTATAATTCCGCGCCCGGCAAAGCGCCGGTGCAATCCGACTCTGCCCCTCCCCCACAATGCGCCCGCGCCGTCCGTGCCCGGATTGCTACCCGTGAGCTGTAGCACGATACAAGCGCGTATTCGGTGAATTCGCTATCATGGTAGGGAGTATCGGACGGCTCTTGGCTCGCGGCGGTAGTCACCCCGCAGAGCATCATAAGAAGAGCAAACAGAAAGGCAGCACTATGAAGTGGGCAATACCGTCGGCAATCGAACAGGCGACGCCGTACATTTTGGGAAAGCGCATCTTGTCGCAGTGGAAAGAAGACGATGTGGCCTGCCATGCGGCCGCCTTGGCCTATTACACGGCGCTCTCCATCGCCCCGCTGCTGATTATGGTCGTGTATCTGGTGAACTACTTGGGCGGCGCCCAACAGGCCGCACGCGCCCACGTGATCAGCTATGCGCTCTATTTCCTGGGGCCGCAAGCCGCTGATTTCGTGAAAGTTGTACTAGACAACGCCAGCCAACCCAGCACCGGCAATATCGCCGGCATCGTCGGCCTGCTGGCGCTGATCTGGGGTTCCACCAACGTCTTCACGCATCTGAAGACATCGCTCAACAAGATTTGGGGCGTGACAGACGCCAAGGCCGGCGGCTTCATGCAGATAGTGCGCCATCGCGTTGTCTCGTTCACGCTGGTGTTGGGCATTGCCT
>JBBSBO010000122.1:0-6781 GCA_038251215.1 Caldilineales bacterium | reverse complement strand
TGGCGGTCGAGGTGGCTGCCCAATGCGCCCTTGCTGTCGTTGAGGTGCCACACCTTGAGCGCATCCAAGCCCAGCTCGCGCTCCAGTTCCTCCAGCATAGCCTCATAGCCGTCCGGCGTGCGCAGCTCATAGCCGGCGGCGAAGGCGTGGCAGGTGTCCGCACAGAGCGCCACGCGGCTGGCATCCTCCACTTGCGCGAGGATGGCGGCAATCTCGGCGAAGGTGCGCCCCAGCACAGTCCCCTGCCCCGCCATCAGCTCGAGCAGCGTCAGCGTGTCGGCGCATTCCGGCGCTTCGGCGTGGATGGCGTTGAGCGCCGCCGCCACGCGGCGGATGCCGGCCTCGGGGCCGCTGCCCGTGTGTGCGCCCGGGTGCAGCACCACATAGGGGATGGCGTAGGCATGGGCGCGGCGCAGTTCGTCCAGATGGGCGCGCCGGCTCTTCTCCCACAGGTCATCCTTGGGGCTGGCGAGGTTGATCAAATAGCTGGTGTGGCTGACCGCGGCGTGGATGCGCTGGGCCGGCATCTGCTCCGCCCAGCGCGCCGCGTCTTGCTCGTCCAGGGCGGGGCCTTGCCACTGGCGATTGTTTTTGGTGAAGACCTGTACGGCATTGCTGCCCACCGCCGCGGCGCGGTCCAACGCCTGGCTCACGCCGCCGGCGATGGACAAGTGCGCGCCGAGCAAGAGCGAGTTCAAAGCGCTATGGCACCGCCTGCGGTTGGCCCGCGGCCTTGGCGCGATCGCTCTGCAAGTGGCAGTTCTTATACTTCTTGCCGCTGCCGCACCAGCAGGGGTCATTGCGCCCCAGGTCGGGGCCGGTCTTGTGGACCGTCTGCTGGGCGGGCGCGCCGTCGCTGCTGCGGTTGGTGCGGATGTTGCGTGCGATTGGCGTGGGCGCCATCTCCACAGGCCGCTGCACCTGGATGGCGAAGACTGCCTTCACGATGTCGCCGGTAATATCTGCCATCAGCTCGCCGTACATGTTGAAAGCCGCGCGCTTGTAGGCCACCAGCGGGTCCACCTGCGCCAGCGCCTGCAGGCCGATGCCCTCGCGCAGGTGGTCCAGGTCCGTCAGGTGGCGCACCCAGCGGCTGTCCACGGCCCACAGCATGATCTGCTTTTCCAGGCGGCGCATGTTCTCGTCGCCGATCTCGGCTTCCTTAGCGTGATAGATGTCCAGCGCCAGCTGCACCGCTTGCGCCTCGACGTCGCTGCGGTTGAGGCTGCGCCACTGCTCGACGTCGAAACCATCCGGCAGGCGGAAAACGCCGTTGAGCGCGGGCGCCAGCTCGTCTAGCTGCCACTCTTCTTCGAAATTGCCCGCGGTGAAGCGCGTGACCAGCGTCCTGATCTCCTCCTCGATCATCGTCAAGATCGAGGCCTGCATGGAAGGCTCCGTCAAGATGCGGCGGCGCTGGTCGTAGATGCGGTTACGCTGCTCGTTGACGACCTCGTCATACTCCAGCACATGCTTGCGCACGTCGAAGTTGTGGCCTTCCACTTTGGTCTGCGCGTTTTCGATGGCCTTGCTCACCAGGCCGGCTTCGATGGGCATGTCGTCTTCCACGCCCAGCCGCGTCATCAGGTTGCTGATGCGCTCGCCGCCAAAGCGCCGCATCAGGTCGTCGCCCAGGCTCAGGTAGAAGCGGCTGGCCCCGGGGTCGCCCAAACGGCCGGAACGGCCACGCAACTGGTTGTCGATGCGCCGCGCCTCGTGGCGCTCGGTGCCGACGACATACAACCCGCCCAGCGACTTGACCAGCTCGCGGTTGCGCGCCGTCTCCTCCCACTTTTCCTTGAGGATGGCGGCCCACGCGTCGGGATAGACGGCGGTGGGGTCTTTGCCGCGCTTGAGCAGGTCGATGCACTCGATCCAAGCGTGCTGCGAGACTTCGGCGAGGTCAATCTCTTGGCGGCGCAACTCCTCGCGCGCCAGCCCTTCCGGGTTGCCGCCGAGCAGAATGTCGACGCCGCGGCCTGCCATGTTGGTGGCAATCGTCACCGCGCCGGGACGCCCGGCCTGGGCGATGATCGTGGCCTCGCGCTCGTGGTTCTTGGCGTTGAGCACCTCGTGCGGCACGCCCTTGCGCTTGAGCAGCGTGCTCACCAGCTCGCTCGTTTCGATGGCAACCGTGCCCACCAGCACCGGCTGCCCGCGCTCGTGCGCGGCGGCGATGTCTTCGATCACGGCCTGGAACTTAACTTCCGGCACGCGGTAGACCATGTCCGGCATATCGTCGCGCACAATGGGCTTGTAGGTCGGCGCCATGACGACCTCCAGGTTATAGATGCGCTGGAACTCTTCTTCCTCGGTTTTGGCCGTGCCGGTCATGCCGGCGAGCTTGTCGTACATGCGGAAGAAATTCTGGAAGGTAATCGTCGCCAGCGTCATGGATTCCTTCTGCACCTTGACGCCTTCTTTGGCCTCGATGGCCTGGTGCAGCCCTTCGCTGTAGCGGCGGCCTTCCATCAGGCGACCCGTAAACTCGTCGACGATGATGACTTCGGTGTTGCGCACGATATAGTCGCGGTCGCGGTTGAACAGGGCATGGGCGCGCAGCGCGTTGTCGAGATAGGGGATCATCTCGAAGTGCTCCGGGCTGTAGAGGTTCTCAAAGCCCAGGCGCTGCTCGATGCGCCCGATGCCGGACTCGGTCAGCGTGGCGACGCGCTCCTTGTCGTTGACGACGTAGTCCTTCTCGGGTTGTAGCGTGCGCACCAAGGCGGCGAACTCCACGTAGTAGTTGGAGCTTTCACGCGCCTCGCCGGAAATGATCAGCGGCGTGCGCGCCTCGTCGATCAGGATGTTGTCCACCTCATCGACGATGGCGTAGTGCAGCTCGCGCTGCGACATCTGCGCCAGGCTCTGCACCATGTTGTCGCGCAGATAGTCGAAGCCGAATTCGTTGTTCGTGCCGTAGGTGATGTCGGCCTGATAGGCCTCGCGGCGCGGGATGGGACGCAGCGCCTGGAAGCGGTCGTCGGCGGACGGGAACTCCGGGTCGTAGAGGAAGCTGCCTTTGTCCGGCCCGGCGGCGCTGTTTTGAATGACCGCGGACGAGACGCCGAGCAGATGATAGATCGGCCCCATCAGTTGCAGGCCGACTTTAGACAGGTAATCGTTGGGCGTGACCAGGTGCGCGCCGCGCCCGCTGAGCGAGTTGAGGTAGAGCGGCAGCGTAGCGACCAGCGTCTTGCCTTCGCCGGTCTTCATCTCGGCGATGGAGCCGCTGTTGAGTACCATCCCGCCGATCAGTTGCACGTCGTAGGGGCGCAGCCCAATCGTGCGCTTCGACGCCTCGCGCACCGCGGCGAAAGCCTCGGGCAGAATCTCCTTGAGCACGTCGTCTTCCAGCTTGAGAATCTCGCGCTGAATGCGCTCGACTTCGATGCGGGCGAAGCGCTGTTCGTCGGTGCCCAATACGGCCAAATACTCTTGCTCCGCCGCGGCCAACTCCTCGCGCAGCGGCGTGATGGCCGCCCGAATGCGCGCGCGGAAAGTATACGTCATGGCACGCAACTCGGTGTCGCTCTTGGCCTCGAAAGTCGGCTCCAGTGCGTTGATCTCTTCGACCACAGGCCGGCAGCGTCTAAGAACCTTTTCGTTCGGGTCGCCGGCGATGGCATAGTAGAATTTCTTAATCATAGTTTCCCTCTAACCTGTACAGCACAGTCCGATCAGGTTTGCCTATTCTACCACGCCCGCGCGCGATCCTCACAGACTGCACGGGAAAAGCGGATTCACCACAGAGAACACAAAGGTTCACAGAGGACAGCAAGAAACAGCAGGAGATGGAGGGCAATATAGAATTACCGAATACTGATTTGAAAGGTTTGATAGATCAATCCGGGTTGATCGGCGAAAATCGTTTTGATCAGCTTTGATCCGTGCCCCATACTTGACACGCTGCCGTCCGTCAGCTCTTTACCATCCGCATTCTATCAGCTTTCCTCTGTGCTTCTCTGTGGCATCTGTGGTGGTGAATCCGCTTTTCTCGGGCTTTTTCTTCGCGTTCTTTGCGCCTTCGCGGTTTGCCGTTCTACTCCATCGGATATTTCATGCCCCATTGGGCGCGGATGCGGTCCATCGTCTGCATGATGGCGAGGGTCTCGTCGAGGGGCATGGCCTCGCTTTCGGTCTTGCCCGCCGCCAGGCAGGCGTGGACTTCGGCGGCCTCGTAGTTGTAGCCGTTGCCCACGAAGGGCATGTCGATGACCTGCGGCGCTTTGCCCGCCGCGTGCAGCGTCATCGTCTTGGGAACCCACCACTGGCTGGGGATGCGGATGAAGCCGTCCGTGCCCATGATGGTGGCGTCTTGCGGCGTGGTGGTGCGCACGGCCGTGTAGAGTACGGCCATCTGCCCGCCGGGATAGCCCAGTACCATGGCTGACTGCTCGTCGATGCCGGTTTGGCCCAGCTCCGCCAGCGAGGCGATGCGGTCGGGCGTCCCCAGGAGCATGGAGGCCAGCGAGATGGGGTAGACGCCCACATCGAGCAGCGCGCCGCCGCCCAGCGCCGGGTCAAAGGTGCGGCTCTCGGGCCGGAAGCCGGCGCGGTAGCCGAAATCCGCCGCGACCATGCGCACCTCGCCGATGGCCCCGTCGGCGATCAGGCGGCGCAACTCGACCATGATGGGCAGATAGCGCGTCCACATGGCTTCCATCAGGAAGAGACGCTTGCTGCGCGCGGCGGTGATGGCGGCCTGCGCCTCGTCGGCGTTGATCGTGAACGGCTTCTCGCACAGCACGGCCTTGCCTGCTTGCAGGCAGAGCAGCATGTTGTCTTCGTGCAGCGAGTGCGGCGTGGCGATGTAGATGGCGTCCACTTCGGGGTCGGCAGCAAGGTCGCCGTAGCTGGGATGGCGGTTGGGGATGGCGAACTGGTCGGCGAAGGCGTCGGCGGCTGCGCGGCTGCGCGAGCCGACTGCGACCAGGTCGGCATTGTCCAGCGCGGTCAGGCCGGTGGCGAATTTGCGGGCGATGTTGCCCGTGCCGAGGATTCCCCAGCGTATCCTGTCCATTGTGACAAGCTCCTATGTAGGTGTGGTTGATGTTGAAGCCACGGCCAAGACGCGGGTTAGGGCGCAGGCGCGGGCAGAGGGCGGATGACTGGCGTCTGCACGCCGTTGGCTTGGTAGAGCGTGTCCTCGCGCCCGATTTCTTGCCCAATGTCCAGACAGATCAGCGCACGCTGTTCGGCGGGGAGATAGCGCATCTCCTGGCGATAGCGGCGCATACTATCCAGGTCGTCCAGGGCGAGGCCATGTACGGTGCGTACGAAGAGTATGGTAAACGGATTCTCGGTGGCGAGCAAGCGGATGTTGAACTCTTCGAGCAAGGCGCGGCTGAGCGCGCTGGTCGCGCTGCCGGAAGCCGCCGCGAAGTCCACGGTGATGCCGTAGACCGCCAGGCGGTCGGCGACATCGTAGTTGGCGGTGGGCTTGGCGCGGTTCCAGGCGGACTCGACATAACGGCGGTCCGTCCAGGGGACCGGCTCGGTCTCCGCCGTGGCGTCGAGGATGCCCATGGCGCGCAGGCGGCGGCTGATGTCCTGCGCGTCGGCTGCGCCGCGCCACAGCAGTTGCTCGATGCCGAACTCGCCGGCGAGGGCGCGCAGCAGCTCGGCGCGCACGGGGCTGGGGTCTTGCAGCGAGACGGGCGCCACGGACTGATGCACCGTCTGGCGGATGAACTCGGCGATGGCGCCGGCTTGGCTGTGCGCTGAGTTCTCGTCGTCGCTGCTAAGCGGCTCCTGCGGCACGGCGCGCAGGATGCGCTCGATCTGCCGCCGCCACTGCGCTTGTCCCCACAAAATGTCGAGCCGCTCTTCGCTGCGTTGGCCGTGCGTGTCGAGGTGCGTGCGCAGATAGGCCAGGCAGCGGTCCCACAACGTCTGGTTGAAGTAGGGCACGTAGAGGTAGCTTTGCAGGATGTTGGCGGGCGGCACGGCGGGCATCTCCGGCGGCGTGCTCAGCTCGCGCAGTTCGTCCATGGCCTCGCGCAGCATCTGCTGCCAGCCCTGCAAGATCTGGATGAGGCGCGTGTGGCTGCGCACCAGGCCGTCGTGCGTCTGCGCCTGCAGCCGCGCGGTCAGCTCCGCGCGCGCCAACTCCACTCGTTTGCGGCGCAGCTTGGCGACGCGCGTCTGGTGGAAGCGATTGGTGAGCAGCCCGGCGGCAAGGATGCCCGCGGCAAAGCCCGCCAGGGCCAGCCCATCGCGCACAGGGTTCCACGCGCCCTGGATCAGCGCGAGATAGCCCAGCGCCAGCAGCGAGACCACGAGGATCGCGCCCAGGGCACGCAGCAGGATCGCGCCCAGCGCCGGCGTTTGAGCGACGGCGTCAGCATATTTCACTTCCCACTCGTGCAGGGCCTGGTCGCGCTGGATGCGGCCCAGCTCGCGCACGCTAGGCGTCAGCTGGATTTCCAGGCGTTGCATGGATTCTTCGGCCTCGTGCAGCCATTGGCGGCTTTGTTCGTGGGCGCGGATCAGGCCGGCGGGCGAGGCGGAGAGCAGGTCGAGCAGCCGCCGATGCATACGCGTGAGCAGCTGCGGGGCCATGCGATCGTCCGCCTCCAGCCCGGCGGCGAAGGCGACGCCGGCGTCCGCACCGGCGGTGGCAAGGCCCCAGGCCTCGTCGATGGCGCCGGCGCCGGCTGCGAGGTCGAAGGTGTGGCGCACGCCCTGCATGTGAGCGTCGAAGGCCGCCGCCCAACCGGCGGGCGGCTCGGAGCGCAGTTCGGCCGCGGCGACGGGCGAAAAGACGAAGCCCTCGCGC
>JBBSBO010000121.1:0-6813 GCA_038251215.1 Caldilineales bacterium | reverse complement strand
TCTGCATTTCGATGCGGCCCTTGTGCCCGCGATAGACCTGCATCTTGGTCGGCTCGCCGATCACGACAAAGTCGGGGCGCAGGCCTTCGTGTTCGACCAGAGCGTGGCAGGCGATACCGTCGCACCACTCTTCCATGTTGCCGAAGTAGTAGGCCGTCCAGCCTTCCAGCAAGCCCAGCCGCTCGGCGATGGCGAGGCCGTAGATCATGCCCGGCGTGCTGCCTTTTTCATCGCAGGCGCCGCGCGCATAGAAGCGCCCATCCTCCACCTTGCCCGTGAAGGGGTCCCACTGCCACTCGGCGGGGTCGCCGATGCCTACGGTGTCGATGTGGCTGTCGTAGAGCAGGATGCGCGGGCCATGCCCGATGCGCCCCAGGCTGTTGCCCATGCTGTCAAAGCCGACCTGCTCGAAGCCGAGGCGGCGCATCTCGGCCTGGGCGCGCTCACCCACGGGGCCGATCTGGGAATCCATGGAGGGGATGGCGACCAGCTCGCGCAGGAAGGCGAGGATGTCGTCGCGATGGTGCGCGACCTCTTGCTGCACGGCGGAGATTTTGGCGGGGGTTTCGAGATTGGACATGAAGTGGCTTCCTTATTGAAACTGGATGGATGAGTGTCAGAGCGACGGTCCCTACCGCAATCGAGACCTGCTATACGCTTCGATCCTCACTGCCGACCATTAGGGCGACAAGGGTGAGCAAATAGCTCGCATTCCTAGTAATGTCTTGGTAGTCTGCCGGACGCAACGATCGTGTGACATTATAGCGATCCAACAGTTTCCGGGCGCCATCAGACGATCTTCCCTGGGTTCGAGGTTTTCCAGAGCTTTGGGGAGTAAACTCGAGTAGGTCACCGATGACGCGCACTTGGAATTGCTTTCGCTGCGCTAGGGTGTTTAGAGGGCGACCTTCTAACGTCTTGGCGAACCGCAGCACTGCATCGAAGTCAATATCCATGCCAACCCCTATCGTGATGGGACGCCCATGATCATATGAGACATGCCGGCCCGAAGATAACCGCCTTGCTCCGTGACTAAACGAGACGGCTAAATTCCGCTAGCGTCTTGGCTCATCTTGTCTATTCCACGCGTTCGATGGACGCGCCCAGCTTGCGCAGCTTCTCGTCGATCTGTTGATAGCCGCGGTCGATCTGCTGCACGTTGCCGATTGTGGTAACGCCGTCCGCCGCCAGCGCGGCCAGCACCAGCGCCATGCCCGCGCGAATGTCCGGGCTGGTGACGTGTTGGCCCACCAGCCGGCTAGGGCCGACCACCACGGCGCGATGCGGGTCGCACAGGATGATCTTGGCGCCCATCGTGATCAGCTTGTCGACAAAGTAGAGGCGGCTTTCGTACATCTTCTCATGGATGATGACCGTGCCCTGCGCCTGCGTGGCGGTGACGAGGGCGATGCTCATCAGGTCGGGCGGGAAGGCGGGCCAGGGCGCGTCGTCGATCTGCGGCACGGCCCCGCCGAAATCGGACCTGATGCACAGTTCCTGCGCCTCGCCCACCACCAGCGAATAGGCACAGTGCGGCTCGGCGTTGGGGTCGTGTTCCAGCGTCATATTCACGCCCAGGCGGTTGGCAAAGACCATCTCGATCATGCGCAGATGGTCGGGCGAAACGCCGGTGATGCGCAGCTCGCCGGGCGTAATGGCGCCCAGGCCGATATAGCTGCCTACCTCCACAAAGTCGGGGCTGATGTAGACCTCGCCCCCGCGCAGCGATTGCTGCCCATGGATCGTCAGAACGTTGCTGCCGATGCCTTCGATGGGGCAGCCCATGCGCACGAGCAGGTTGCAGACGTCCTGCACATGCGGCTCGCTGGCGGCGTTGCGCAGCACCGTCACGCCCTTCGCCAGGGCCGCGGCCATGATGCCGTTCTCAGTGGCGGTGACCGAGGCCTCGTCGAGCAGGATATCGGCCCCGTGCAGGCGGCCCGGCGCGCGCAGCTCGAACTTGCCGTTGTGGATCAGCGTGCCACCCAGCGCCTCCAACACCTGGATGTGCGTGTCGATGCGGCGGCGGCCAATGTCATCGCCGCCCGCGCTGGCCTGCACGCCAAAATGGCCGTGGCGCGCCAGCAGCGGCCCCATGATGGTCAGCGAACCGCGGATCTGGCTGAAGAGGTTGACGTCGGGCTGGACCGAGCGCAGTTTTGCCGCGCAGAGCGTCACGCTCCCGCCCTGCACCTCGATCTCCACGCCCAAGTCCGCCAAAATCGCCAGCATGGTATTCACATCGCCGATGATGGGCACGTTGTGCAGCGTGATCGGCTCGTCCGTAAGCAGGCAGGCGGACACCAGCGGCAGCGCCGCGTTCTTGTTGCCGGTCGGCTGGATGGCGCCGTGCAGGCGGTGACCGCCTTCGATGACAAAGGTCGTCATGGCTTACCCCTCATGTTTTTCCAGTCATGTTTTTCCGGTTGCGTGCTGCCGGTGCAGCGGCGCGCAGCGCGCACGGCAATCTCGCACGCACGGCGATCTCGCACGCATAGCTGTTGCGAGCCGCACCCAGATCGAACGGACGGCGTGCTAGGGATTCTAGCTGACCAGGCACGTCAACGTCAATATTCAACGCAAGGACGCGCTTTGGGCCAACTACACTTTTCAGGAAACTTTTCAGGAAGCTGCCGGCTTGCTGCGAGGCAGGCAAATACCCCGGAGCGCAAGCGAACAGGCGTTCCTTCCAGGGCGCGCCGAACTTCTGTTTTGCGCGCTTTTTGTGCTATAATACGGTCTTGGCGCAGGGCATTTTGTGCGCTGCGCAGGGTCAACCAGGTCGTATTGCCAGCCGAGTGGAGGCAACCGTTTGGGTGTAATTGAAAGTCTGTCGGCCGGTTATCGCTTTTTGGGGCGACGGCTGGAACTGTTGCTGATTCCGGTGGCGCTGGACATTTTGCTGTGGGCAGGGCCGCGCCTCAGCGTAGCGCCGCTCGCCGATCGGCTGGCAAGCTTCTATACGCAGACTGCAACCATGGAAGGCGTGCCGCCCGATGTGGCGGCGATGACCACCCAGGTGTCGGACGTATTGACCCAGGCTGGCCGACAATCCAATCTGCTCGAAATGCTGGTCAACGGCTCGCTGCTGCACGTGCCGAGCCTTCTCACGACCATCGGCCCGGTGGGCGCCGGCCGCGTCTTTGAAATCGGCAATGGTTTTGCGGCGGCGGGCCTGGCAGCCGTGTTCAGTCTGGTCGGGCTGCTGCTGGGCGTGGTGTATATGAGCCTGCTGGCGCGACGGCTGCCCCTGGGCGAGGCGACCAAGTCCGCCGGCGCGGCGGAGTTCGCCCAAACCGCGCTGCGCCACTGGCTGCTAGTGCTGATCTTTGTGATCGTCGTAGCGCTGATTGTGCTTGTTGGCGCCGTGCCCGTCATGCTGGGGACCGCGCTGCTTACGCTGCTCAGCGCGTCGCTGGGCACGCTGCTCGTCTTTCTCTTCAGCGGAACCGTGATGGTGCTGTTCTTCTATCTCTATTTTGTGGTGGCGGCTCTGATCCTGGACAACTTGCCGCTGCACCGCGCCGTGGCGCAAAGCTTTCTGCTGGTGCGCAAGAACTTCTGGGCGACGATGGGCTTTATCGTCCTGACCACGCTAATCACGGTGGGCATGGCGCTGATCATGCGGCAGCTGACGGAGATTTCTCCGGTGGGCATTGCCGCGGCGATTGGCGTCAACGCCTATATCGGCACCGGGCTGGCGATGGCGCTGCTGGTTTTCTACCGCACGCGCGTGCTGCAAGCGGCCACGGTGGAAGCTACACACTAGACGCGACATACTCGAAGCCCCGGGCTACAGATCGCCCGGCGCGGATTCGTCTCTGATTTTGTGATGCATTTGTGATGCACGGAGGGTTTTGTGGCAAACGTAAGAAACCAAGATTTTGTCTATAACGCCGATCAAATTCAGGTGTTGGAAGGGCTGGAAGCGGTGCGCCGTCGCCCCGGCATGTATATCGGCGGCACGGATGCCAAGGCGTTGCATCATATGGTCTTCGAGGTGGTAGACAACGCTATCGACGAAGCCATGCAGGGGCGCTGTGACCAAATTCACATCGCCATCCACAAGGATGAGAGCGTCTCCGTCTCCGACAACGGCGCGGGCATTCCGGTCGACATTCAGAAGCAAACCGGCCTGCCGGCGGTGACGGTGGTGATGACCAAGCTACACGCCGGCGGCAAGTTCGGCGGCGGCGGCTACAAGGTCTCCGGCGGGCTGCATGGCGTGGGCGTCAGCGCCGTCAACGCGCTCAGCTCGTGGATGGAGACCAAGGTCAAGCGCAACGGCAAGATCTATCGCCAGCGCTTTGAACGCGGCATCCCCGTCACCGAGGTCGAGGTGATCGGCGAGTGCGCGCCGGAGGACACAGGCACGATCCAGACCTTCATGCGCGACGACACCATCTTCCAAGTGTTCGAATACACGTGGAGTATGCTGGCGACGCGTCTGCGCGAGATGGCCTTCCTAACGCGCGGCGTAGACATTCAGCTAATTGACGAGCGGCCCGAACAGCCGCACGAGGTCAACTTCTACTTCGAGGGCGGCGTCAAGTCCTTTGTGCGCTACCTCAACCGCAACCGCACCGTGCTGCACGCGCCCATCCACGTGGATGTGGAGGTGGAGACGACGCAGGTGGAGGCCGCGCTGCAATATACCGACAGCTACGCCGAGTCGGTCTTTGCCTTCGCCAACACCATCAACACGCCGGACGGCGGCAGCCACATCACCGGCCTGCGCACTGCGGTGACGCGCCTGATCAACGACTATGCGCGCAAGCAGGGCTTCCTCAAGGAGAGCGAGCCGAACTTCACGGGCGACGACACGCGCCAGGGCATGACCGCCATCGTCAGCGTCAAGGTGCTGGAGCCGCAGTTCGAGGGGCAGAACAAGCTTAAGCTGCTCAACAACGAGGTGCGCTACCATGTGGAGACCGCCGTGGTCGAAAGCATGGGGAAATGGCTGGAGGAAAACCCGCGCGACGCGCGTCTGATCATCGAAAAGTCGCGCACGGCCTACCGCGCGCGCGAGGCCGCGCGCAAAGCCCGCGACCTAGTCATCCGCAAGAGCGCGCTGGAAAGCCTGACCCTGCCCGGCAAGCTGGCGGACTGCTCCAGCCGCGACCCCAGCGAGTGCGAGATCTACATCGTCGAGGGCGACAGCGCCGGCGGCACGGCCAAGCAGGGCCGCGACCGCCGCTTCCAGGCCATCCTGCCCCTGCGCGGCAAGATCCTGAACATCGAAAAGACCAGCCTGGACAAGGCGCTGGCGAACAAGGAGATCCAGGCGCTGATTACGGCCCTGGGCACCAACATCGGCGAGAACTTCGACCTGGTGGGCCTGCGCTATCACCGCATCATCCTCATGACCGACGCCGACGTGGACGGGGCGCACATCCGCACGCTGCTGCTGACGTTCTTCTTCCGCTATATGGAAGACCTGATCAACAAGGGCCACCTCTACATCGCGCAGCCGCCGCTCTATCGCGTCACCGCCACGCGCGAGGAGAACGGCAAGCGCAAGCGCTCCAGCGATTATGTCTACGACGACAAGGCGCTGGAGATGCTGCGCCAAGAGCTGGGCGACGAGAACGTGCGCATCGACCAGCGCTACAAGGGGCTGGGCGAAATGAACAACGAACAACTGTGGGAAACCACCATGAACCCGGAAAACCGCACCGTGCTGCGCGTGGGCATCGAGGACGCGGCCGAGGCGGACCAGACTTTCGACATGCTCATGGGCAGCGCCGTACCCCCGCGCCGCCGCTTCATCCAAACGCACGCCAACCAGGCGAAGCTGGACATTTAGCTGCAGCAGGGTTTTTGCTCAACACCGAGCGCTCACAGCACAGACTGTGGGCGCTCTTGTTTTTGGGTGCGTCCCAGATTATTGGGCCAGAGGTAGAGCGGCCAAAATAGGCCAAATTCCAACCGAAAAAGCTTCGCTCGCACACTGGAGCGTCCGCGGCGTAATATGCTTCCCAAATTTCTGGGACGCACCCTTGTTTTTTCGGCGATTGACAGAAAAGCCGCTGTTGGGTATACTTCCGCCGGTTCTAGCGTTATCCTGCTAGAATTGCCTCAGTTCTCTGCGGCGTTCGCTGCGTACGGGCTTCGCTATACCGTTCGACCAGCGCAAGTCGTCAGGTCAGCAGTTCTGCACAACGCCGTGCATCCGTTCCCGTGCAACAGTCTTACGCAGTGGAAGTCCCTCGTTCAAGCCGAATGGGTGTAGCGCCCGACTTGCCCAAACCCGGACGGCCCGCGGCTCCGTAAACCCATCTTGGGTTTATGCTATTGTTTTATTGAAGTCCATCAAAGTTCCAGCAAAGTTCCAGCCATTCAAATCTAAACCCAATCTAGGTCACAAGGAGAATACGAATGAGCAAACGCAAGCAGTGGTGGATGATTGCATCCCTTGCCGTCGTGATGGCTTTGGCGTTGGCCGCCTGTGGCAGCGCGCCCGCCGCCCCGGCCCCGGCCGAAGGCGAAGCCGCGGCCCCTGCCGCCGAGGCTACCGTCGCCCCCGCCGAAGAAGCAGCCGCGCCGGCAGCCGAAGCGCCTGCAGCCGCCGAAGGCGAAAAGGTCATCATCTATGGCCTGCCCCAAGAACCGGAAATCCTCAACGCCTACATCCGCACGCAGACCGTGGCGATCGAAGCGGCGGGCTATTACGAAGAAGGCCTGGCTGCAGCCGACCCCGACGGCAACTTCTACGCACGCCTCGCCACCGAGGTGCCCAGCGTGGAGAACGGCGGCGTCTCGGAAGATGGCCTGACTGTCACGTGGCGCCTGCGTGAGGGCATCAAATGGTCC
>JBBSBO010000120.1:0-6827 GCA_038251215.1 Caldilineales bacterium | reverse complement strand
TATCGGCAATGATGCCGCCGTATCGTTCGCGCTGGAAGAACCAGGGCGGGCGCGTTTCCAGCCGCGCCAAGTGCGGCCCCAGGCCAACCGTGTTGACAACCTGCCCAATCGCGCCTCCGCGCACCAACTCCGCAGCTTTGGTCGTGGCACGGTTTTCAAAACGCTCGCTGTAGTCAATCGAAAAGATGCGCCCGGTCTCGGCCTGCACACGCCGCGCCTCCGCCAGCTGCGCCAACGTCGTGAAGCCCGGCTTGTCGCTCATGAAGTCCTTGCCGTGGCGCATGGCTGCCACGCCCACGTCACTGCGTTCGGCGGGGATGCCGGCGGTGATGATCAGGTCAATCGACTCGTCCTCCAAGATCGACTGCGCGCTCGTGCCCAGCTTTGCCTGCGGATAGCGCTCGCCATATTGCGCAGCCAGTTCCGGCTCCTTGGCAAAGAAATAGGCCAACTCCGCGCCCGCATCCAGCAACGCATTCGTCTGCCCGTAGATGTGGCCGTGGTTCAACCCGATTGCGGCAAATCGCACCTTCCGCTCATTGCTCATCGCGACTGCTCCTTCCTTCTCTGTGGATTCTCGACGTACCAGCGTTCCCGGTCCGGGATGCCCGTACTAAACAACTGGAACGCGTCATCTAGCGGCTCGTACCCAACATCGGCGCGCGTCGACGTAATGTCCATGCGTTTGAAGCGATTGTCCGAGACCGCCTGCAGCAGGGCGTACTGTACGCCTTCCACCTCGATGCAACGCTCCAGCAACTGGCACATATCACGCTTGCTGATAAATGCGCTCAACGTGCGCCCGTCCTGCTTTCCTTTCCATTCTTCCTCGCTGCGATTACCCTCGAACGCGCCCACGCGCACGACAATCGTCGAAAGCCCTTCGGCATACGCGAAATAGTGCGCCGTCGCCTCGCCGAACACCTTGGAAGCCGCATACATGTTCATCGGCTTGGGCGGCATCTCCGGCCGCGCCTGTACATCCAGCGGGTAGCCCTCGATCACCTGGATCGTGCTGGCGAAGACAAAACGGCGGCAACCTGCATCCTTAGCCGCACGAAACATGTTGAACATGGCGATGATATTCTGGTCGAGCAGCGACGCGTAGAAGCCGTCCTGGCCCGACGAATCCGCCGCCAAGTGTACGACGGTATCCATCCCCTCACACACGCGGCGACACGCCTCCAGGTCCACCAAGTCCGCCGCCATCACCTCATGCGGGCCGGGATCGCCAATGCGTTCCACCACGCGGCCGACCAGCCGCAGCGAGTACTTATCCGCCATCGCCGGCCAAAACACCCTGCCCACGCGCCCGCTTGCCCCCGTCACCACGACTTTCCGCACGCTCCCAGCCTCCTCCAATTAGGGCTTCCCTACCCTGGCTTATGAAACAACCTCTCCCACTACTTGCCGCCCGTCTTCAACCACAGAACCGCGCAGGATCACGGCATCGGCGATCAACACGTGGTCGCCGATCCGGCAGTCCTGCTCGATATAGACGCGCGGGCCAATCACGCAACCGCTACCTATGGTCGTGCCTTCCTCAATGCGCAGCGGGGTGATCAAGTGCGTATGCTTGCCTACGGTGCGCGGGGCCAGTTGCGGCGTATCCCCGCCCTCGTTGAGGTAATGCCGGTTGAGCGCCAACAGATCTGCAGCGTTGGTTAGTTGCAGCCGGTTCCGGGTGAATACGCCCGTCACCTGGCCTGTGGCGTCGATCAGCATCTGGATGGCGTCTTGCAGTTCATATTCGCCGCGCGCCGAGGGTCGGACCTGTGGGATCATCTCCAGGATGCGCTCCGAAAAGACATACAGCGGCAAGCTGGAAATGTTCGAGGGCGCCTCTTCCGGTTGCGGCTTCTCCACAATACGGCGCACGCGCCCATCCAGCCATTCCACCACGCCGGTCTTGCTCACCAGCGCCGGGTCGATCTCCATCAGGCTCAGCGTGGCGGCAGCGTGCTCGCGGTCGTGCGTGCGCATCAGCTCCGCAATATGCTCGGGCGGCGTCAAGTTGTCGCAGGCGGAGAGGATAAAGGCGCCCCGCATCATTGGCGCGGCCAAGGATAACGCATTCGCCATGCCCAGCCGCTCCGGCTGCACCACAAACGTGATCTCCACGGGCAGCCGGCAATGCTCCACAAAGTGACGGCGGATCTCGCTGTCTTCCTGGCTCACCACCATCACGACCTCAGATACGCCGTTGTCGACAAACGTCTCAAGCACGCGTTCCACAATCGGCTTGCCCAAGATCGGGATCATCGCCTTGCTGCGCGCCAGCGTCAATGGGTGCAGCCGCGATCCCTTGCCCGCCGCCAGAATTATGCCCTGCATGAATATGTCCTTGCCAACTCGCCGACTTGCTAACTCGCCGACTTGATGCTAGCTCGCCCATTCACCAACTGACGCCATTGCCTGGTGTCAGCAGCCGTACGCTGCCATCCGGACGGCAGAAATGAATGCTGTAGGCCTCGGCTTCAGCCGGATGCGCCTGCGGATAGCGGCTATGTACCGCCTCGGCAATCGCCAGCCGCTGCGCCGGGTCAATCAACGCAATACAATTGCCGCGGAACCCGGCCCCGCTAAAGCGCACGCCATACACGCCCGGCGTCTCCGCCAGGACATTGTACAGCGTGATCAACTGCGGGCTGCCGCACTCGTACCACTTCACCGAACTCTCGCCGGACGCCGTCACCAGCCGCCCAAATTCCGCCAGGTCGCCCTTACGCCACGCTTCCACCCCGCGTTCCACGCGCGCCATCTCCCCAAAATAGTGGCGCGCCCGCCGCTGCAATGGCGCCGGCAGTCGATGCCCGTCTTGCTCAAATATCTCCGGCTGGACATGGCGCAGCCGTGCGTCCGTCGGAACCTCGGCGCCTTGCGCCTCCAGCAGCTGCACCGCCGCGGCGCGACATTCCGCCACACGGTTGTTGTAGTCGGTGCCCACCAGGGCATGGCTCAGGCCGGAATAGACCACCAGCACCTCGTAATCCGGCATGGCGCCGCCTCCGCCGGCAGGGGCAGGGATCTGGTCGATCGCCACCGTGTTGCAATCGATGCGTGTCAGGCAATCCGGCGCGCTGAACAGGATCACGGACTGGTCGAGAATGCCGTTGTTTAGTCCAATGTAGCCGTTCTCCGTTAGGCGGCACAACTCCACATTGTCGTACAAACTCAGCACCAAGCCATTGATCACTTCCATCGCCAGCAGATAGGCCGTCGTCACCGCCGCCGACGAACTCAACCCGCCGATCGGCATCACTCCGCCCACCACGCCGACCATGCCGCGCGCCACTTGATGCTGCCTGCGCAGCGCGTTGACCGCCCCGCACACATAATTGGCCCAGTCTCCCTTCCGATACGGGGGGATCTGCCCGAGGCCAAAGCGCGCCTCGCCGGGGAAGTTGAGGCTCTCGACGATCACCGCATCATCCGTCGCCGGCACAAATGCCAGCAGCACGCTCTGGTCAATCGTCATCCCGGTGACCACGCCCAACTGGTGGTCAATATGCGCGCCCAGCGGACAGATGCGCAGCGGCGCCTTCACCACGCGCACCTCCTGGCGAGCAAAGTCCAGCCCCTGCTCCGCGCCAAGCTGCATCAGGCGCGCGACCAACTGTGCCACTTGTTCTTCTTCGGGGGCAATCTCGACAATCGGCAACGCGTGGCTCGTCGCCCTTGCCGCAGAAACACGTGCAAAAGACATAAGCGATACTCTCACGATAAGCTAAAAACGGGTCGACCCACGACCCTCATCGGTCGATGCAAGATGCGTGCGCGCTGGAATGCGGCGTTGACCTCGCAGCGAAGTCCAGCGCACAATGGGTTCATTCTACCTAAACCCGCCATGCCTGCGAAATAGCCGTCACCATGCACTTGCTGCGGCCGCGTCCTTGGGGAGACGAAAACAATATGGTTGCCTTTGTGTGGCCGCTCTTGCGTCTACTCCCAACGCGTAAAGCGGAAGACACGCACCCCGTTGAACTCCGACACCGCAGCCAGGTCCATCCCGTTCTGCAACTCATGCAGCGCCAAGCCATCAGCGTCGGTATACCACTCGTGCGAATAGACCAGCCATACGGTTTCGCGGCCCGCCATCAAATCGCGCAGCGCCGGCAGGTCCTCAGGACGCATGGCAGGCTCCAACTCACCCGCGCTGAAGAAATCCGCCGGCGCGCCATGCCGTTCCACGGGCGTCTCTTGTTCGCGAGCGTAGTAGTAGTCAAAGGGAATCTGCACCCACGGCGCGGTAAAGAGGACCAGATCACCCGGCACAGCTTGCGCGCCCACGTAAGCCGCCGCGCCGCGCCAATCCTCCTTCTCGAAACCTATGTAGTACGCGCCCAGAGAATAGACGCTCAGCCCGACCAGAACCAACGCCGCCCCAGCGGACGTCACCATGCCCAACCGCCCACGTACCTTTTCGCCTGCATCGATAGCTCGCCGGCTGTGCGCGATGCCTTGCCACAACCCCGCGCCGATCAGGAGATAGTAAGGCAGCGTCACCCAGATCAGCGTGCGGTCATAGAAGATCGGTCGCCGCACGCTAAAGACCAACTCAATCGCCGCGGGCAGCAGAAAGAGCGTCCCCAACAGATTGCCCGTTGACCCGCGTCGATTCAACGCCCGCCAGCCCACGAGAGCCGGCCCCCAAAACAGCAAATCCCACAGCAGCGCCCCCGCAAAGCCGTCCTGCGGGAAAGCCAAGTTGAAATGATGAAAGGCCAGCCACACGCTGCCTAAGGTCGGCGTCTGAATCCAGAAGCCTTGATACACCGTCTGCGCCTGCGCCGTAAACGAGGGCGCCCAGGGCAGCCACAAAAGCAGCGCCGCCCCCTGCACCATCGCCCAGCCACGCAGAAAGCCCGTTTCACGCAGCGCCCGCAAAGCGCCGCCTCCTTGGGCGCTCACAGGGAACATAACGCCATTCTCGCCTTCGTCTCCTCCTTTTTCCTCCGCGTCCTCCGCGGTAGAAGCTTTTTGTTCCGGCAGCTCTTGCTTTTCGTTCTTTGCGTCCTTTGCGCCTTTGCGGTTTCTTACTTGCCAATACGCCCACAGCACGCCCACGTTCAGCGCCGCCGGGAACAAGAATGCCGCCGTGTTGTGACTCAACATCAGCAGCGCCTGCGCCACTGCCAGCCCAGCCATCGCCGCTCGCCGTTGCATGTTTCCCGGCCGCGTCTCCGTCAAATAGACTGCCAGGCACAGCAGCGCGACCGCCGCAAAGAACGTCATCAGCGCGTACATGCGCGTTTCTTGTGCATAGCGTACATGGAAGGGCGACAAGGCCAGCACGCACGCGGCCATTAATGCCGCCGGCGTCCCAACCAGGCGCTTGCCGGCGGCATACAAGATCGGGACGGTTATGATGCTCAGGAGCGCGGAGAGACTTCGCACGGCGTCGGCTGAGTCGCCGAACCTCGCCTGCCAACCGTGCAGCAGCACATAATAGAGCGGCGGATGGTGGTCTACGCTCGCCACAAAGCGCAGAATCTCCGGCAACGCGTGGTCCGCCACCCAAATGCTGAACGCCTCATCCAGCCAGATCGTCTTGCCGCCCAGCGCCCACAGCCGCAAGAGCGCCGCCAACAGCGTCACGGCCGCCAGGGCCGCTCTTTCAGTCGTTTTTCGCCCCCCCGCCCTCATTCCGCACCCATTCTTGCGCCTCTTCTTCACAGCCTCCGCGTGCCTTGCGGTTCTTGCTATTGCTTTTTCTTCGCGCCCTTTGCGCCTTCGCCTTTTGCCCTTTTTAGCTCCACTTCATTATGGCATAGCCCCAGCTTTTGACACCCATTTCCAGCCTACACTATACTGTGACAGTATACCGGATCGAAGATGTCTGTCCGCCTAAGCTCACACGCAGCCCCATTTGCGTTAACCTCTCTCCCGCACACCCTAGAAGGACGATACCATGGACTGGACGTTTGAATCTCTGATCAAGCCGATGGGCCTCACCGAAGGCCCGGCGTGGGACGGCGTGAATCTTCTCTTCTCTAACATCCCCAACAGTCGCACCGTGCAGTATATCCCGGACACGCACCAGGTGCGCGTCTTGCGCGAGAATACCAACCAAACGAATGGGCTGATGTTCGACAAGGACGGCAGACTCTACGCCTGCGAAAGCGGCGCGCGCCGCATCACGCGCCACGAGCGCGACGGCTCGACCACCGTGCTCTGTGACAAATTCGAGGGACGCCGCCTCAATAGCCCCAATGACCTCGCCATCGACAACCAGGGCCGCATCTGGTTCACCGACCCGCGCTACGGCGACTTCCGCGACGACATGGAGTTGGACCACGAGTCCGTCTACCGCCTCGACCCGCAGCCAGACGGCTCCTGGCAGGCGACGCGCGTCACGTTCGATACGACCAGCCCCAATGGCATCCTCTTCTCGCTCGACTACCGCACCCTCTACGTGGCGCAAAGCAAGTACGGCGAAGGCCAACTGCGCGAGCTGCGCGCCTACCCCGTCCTCGACGACGGCTCGCTTGGCCCGTACTCCGTGTTGCACAACTTCTACCCGCATCGCGGCATTGACGGCATGTGCCTCGATACAGAGGGCAACATCGTCGCCACCGCCGGCTGGGAGCTAAGCGGCCCCGGTGGCATGATCTATGTCTTTGCCCCCAACGGCCGCGTGCTCGAAACTCACCCCGTGCCCGCCAACCGGCCAACTAACTGCACGTTCGGCGGACCGGACCTGTCGATTCTCTACGTGACCTCCATCGAAGGTGACCTGCTGGCTGCCAAGACGGATCGCAAGGGCCGCTTGCGCTTCCCCTAAATCGGACTCGCAACCGCCAACACTATGTCCACACGCCGCCTTG
>JBBSBO010000119.1:0-6834 GCA_038251215.1 Caldilineales bacterium | reverse complement strand
TGTTCTCCCGCTGGTTGGGGCGTTTGACCTCCTGTTGTGCTTTATTTCCCCGCGCGGCCCCTTGGGGGGGGGGGTTGGCCGCCTGCGCCTCCCAGCCGGGCGGGTGGGGGGGCCCCGCGGCCGCCAGGCGACGGAACATCATAATCAGCTTTTGGCGATAGGGTTCCTGCTCAAAGCGGTCCAGCACCTCGCGCTCGTCCGCCGGCACGAGCTGAAAATCGCGTTCCAGGCTGGCCCAGAACGCCTCGCTAAAACCGGCGTGCGTCTCCGCCGAACTGAGATGGTCGTAGAGCGCTTCCACGCTGCGGCCATACAGCTCGAGGATCAGGTCCTTTTGCGCGCGCAGCGCCTCTTCCGTCACCTGCAAACTCACAAAGGGATTGCCGTCGCGGTCCCCGCCCACCCAGGAGCCGTAGCGCAAGAAGGTAGGCAGCGTAAACGCCTCGCCGGGGTACTCCTCCGCCAGCGCCCGCTCCAGCTCGCCGTAGATGCGCGGGACCAGCTCGAACAGCGTGTTCTCGAAGAAGTACAGCCCGTTGCGCACCTCGTCCATCACCGTGGGCGGGCGGTCGCGCATTTCGTCGCTCTGCCACAGCAGCACCAGGTTCTCGCGCAACTGGCGGATCTTCTCCTCGCGCTCGGCGGGCAGCAGGTTGACCAGGTCCAGGTCGTTGAGCAGCGCGGCAATCGTCTTGAGCTTGAAGAGCATGGTGCGGCGCTTGGCCTCGGTCGGGTGCGCGGTGAAGACCGGCATGATCGTCAGCTCTTGCAGCAGCCGGCGCACCTCGTCCGCGCCCAGCCCCTCGGCGTGCAGGCGACGCACGGCGTGCGCCATCGTCTCCGCCATGGGTACGCCCTGCTCGTCGGCCTCGGCGGCGCGGCGGCGCAGGATATGCACGCGCTGGCGTTCCTCCGCCAGGTTGACCAGCTGGAAGTAGGTGGTAAAGGCCTTGAGCACCGCCAGCGTCTGCGGCAAATCTTCCACCAGCAGCGAGACGCGCGCGACGATGCTGTCCTGCGCCGCCTGCTCACCGCCGCGCCACGCCTTGGAGAGGGCGCGGATCTCCTCTTCCAGTTCGAAGACCGCCTGGCCTTCCTGCTCGATGATCGTCTCGCCCAGCAGATTGCCTAGCGTGCGCACCCAATAGCGTAGACGTTCCTGCGGATCGGTTGGCATCAGCGTCTCGGTTCCATAGAGAAGAGTCATTCACCGCAAAGGCGCAAAGTGCGCAAAGGAAAAGCAACAGCAAGAAAAGCCAAAAGCAAGCACCTCTACGGTAGATTTTTTACTCGGCCGGCATGGCATCCAGCTTGGCGGCGACTAGGTCGCCCATCACCTGCGTGCCGACGACTTCCGTGCCGGTGTGGGCGATGTCGGGCGTGCGCACGCCTTCCTCCAGCACGGCGTCGACCGCGGCCTCGATGGCTGCCGCCTCACGTTCCAGCCCCAGGCTGTGGCGCAGCAGCATAGCCGCGCTGAGGATCGTCGCCAGCGGGTTGGCGATGCTACGCCCGGCAATATCCGGCGCGCTGCCGTGGATCGGCTCGTATAGGCCCAGGGGCAGTTCTTGACTGTTGAGGACATCGCCCAGGCTGGCGGAGGGCAACATGCCCATCGAGCCGGCCAACATCGACGCCTCGTCCGTGAGGATGTCGCCGAAGAGGTTGCCCGCCACGATCACGTCGAAGCTGGCGGGCCGCCGGATCAGGTGCATAGACATGGCGTCCACCAGCACATGCTCCACCTCCAGCTCCGGGTAATCGGCCAAGACTGCCGTCGCCACGCGCCGCCACAGCCGGCTGGAGGCCAGTACATTGGCCTTGTCCACGGAAGCCAGCTTCTTGCGCCGTCCCATCGCCGTCTCCGCCGCCAGGCGCACCACGCGCTCGATCTCGGGGGCGGTGTAGAGCATCGTGTCGAACGCTTCGGAGCCGTCCGCGCCCGCCTCTTGGCGCGGGCCGAAGTAGATGCCGCCGGTCAGCTCGCGGATCACCACCATGTCCACGCCTTGCAGCGTCTCTTCCTTGAGCGTGCTCGCGCCGATCAACTGGCGGTGCAGCTTGACCGGGCGCACGTTGGCGAAGAGGTGCAGTTCCTTGCGGATGGCGAGCAGCCCCCGCTCGGGGCGGTCGGCGGCGTTGGGGTTGTCCCATTTGGGGCCGCCCACCGCGCCCAGCAGCACCGCGTCCGCCTGGCGACAGGCCGCCACCGTGGCGTCGGGCAGGCTCGTGCCCAGTTCGTCGATGGCGCGGCCGCCCATCATCTGCGGGTCGAAGCGAAAGTGATGGCCGTATTTCTGCGCCACCACACCCAGTATCTTCTGCGCCTCGCCGGTAACTTCCGGCCCGATGCCGTCGCCGGCCAATACTACGATAGTTGCTTGCATGTCGCTGCTTCCTAACTGGAAAACTGCATTTGATTAGAAAAAGCGGACACTGATCAACACTGATGCAAGAGATACTCACAGATCAAATACTCACAGATCAATCTGTGTAGATCTATTTTATCCATTCAATCAGTGGCCTACCTAGATCATATAAGTTCAGTAGGTCAAGCGCCCAAGAGGGGCGCCACGTCTTCGGGCGGCCATTCCCAGGCGAAGAAGCCGGTCGCGCCGATGGCGCGCTGGGCGATCTGCTCCGCCAGCGCAAAGCGGGCGGGCGAGTCCGCGGCCACATAATAGCGCTGCGCCAGTTCGCCCAGTTCGGCGTTGAGCGTAGTCAGCGCGGCGATCAAGTCCTTCTCGCGGGGCAGACGCCGCCCCTGGGCCAAGAAGGCGTAGCAGAGCATGGCGTCCACTGCGGAGTGGAGGATGCGCGTCGCCGCGACCGGGTCCTGCGCGGCGATGTCCCGCGCG
This sequence comes from Caldilineales bacterium, assembly GCA_038251215.1. Taxonomy (GTDB): domain Bacteria; phylum Chloroflexota; class Anaerolineae; order Caldilineales; family Caldilineaceae; genus JASGTU01. Next base: position 3,976 of record JBBSBO010000119.1, on the reverse strand, counting down.
TTGTCGTAGGCGTCCGCCGCCAGATAGCGGCGCATGGTCAACTCCGCCTCCGACAGTTCCAGCGGGCGCGCCAGCCATTCAGCGGCCTCACGGCGCAGTTCATCCACCACAGGCGACTCGTCCAGGACGACAAAGCCGGCGGCGAACATGTGCGCGGTGATGGCGCGCAGGCGCTCCTGCTCGAAATAGCGGCGCACCATGGCGGGCGGGTTGACGAAGATCTCGGCGGGCACATCCTCGAACCAGCGTTGGATGCGCTGCCGCTGCGGCCCTTCGCGGATAACGTAGAGGTCCAGGTCGCTGGACGGCCCGCCCTTGCCCGCCAGGATCGAGCCGGCGGCAATGATGCCCTGCACCGTGAAGCGCTCCAGAATGTACGCCACCGCCGCACGCAGCGCGCGGTCATAGCGCGGCTCCAGCTCCGGCCAACGACATCGCTCAATCACCGTCATGGATGCGCCTTTTGCGGTTTGCCTTTTTTAGTACGCCGGCTGCGCCTCGTGCGCGGCGATGGCCTCGGCCTTGGACTGCAAGTAGCCCAAGTCGTCCAGCCCCTGCAGCAGGCACATCTTGCGGAAGGGGTCGATCGGGAAGCTGTGGCGCTGACCGTCCGGCAAGGTCACCGTCTGCTGCTCCAGGTCCACGCGGATCGTGGTGGACGGCTCTTCCTCCACCAAGTCGAGCAGCATGTTGACCGTCTCTTCCGGCAAAGCCACGAGCAGCAGCCCGTTCTTGAGGCTGTTGTTGTAGAAGATGTCAGCGTAGCCCGGCGTAATCACGCAGCGGAAGCCGTATTCGGTCAGCGCCCACACGGCGTGTTCGCGGCTGGAGCCGCTGCCGAAGTTGCGCCCGGCGATCAGAATCTCCGCGCCGGCGTAGACGGGGTTGTTGATCACGAAATCCGGCTTGGGCGCGCCCTCGCGCGTATAGCGCCAGCTGTAGAACAGCCCGTCGCCCATGCCTTCCTTGGTCACAGCCGTGAGAAAGCGAGCGGGGATGATCTGGTCGGTGTCCACGTTCGCCACGCGCAGCGGCACGGCGCGGGCGGTCAATGTTTGGATCGGTTCCATGCGTCTATCCTGTCTTGATCCTGATTCTCATGCGGATCCTAAATAGGCCACTGATTGAATGGATAGAATAGATCGACACAGATTGATCTGTGAAACTCTCTTGCATCCGTGCTGATCAGTGTCCGCTTCTTCTAATCCAATGCGGTCTTTTGCTTAGCCGAGCAGGTCGCGCACATCGACCACGCGCCCGTTGACCGCCGCGGCCGCGGCCATGATCGGACTCATGAGCAGGCTGCGCGAGCCAGGCCCTTGCCGGCCCTGGAAGTTGCGGTTGCTGGTGCTGGCGACATACTTGCCCGCGCCCGCCTTGTCCTCATTCATCGCCAGGCACATGCTGCACCCGGCCCCGCGCCACTCGAAGCCCGCCTCCATGAAGATGCGGTCGAGGCCTTCCGCCTCGGCCTGCGCCTTGACAGCCTTGGAGCCTGGCACGACCAGCGCCTGCACCGTGTCCGCCACGCGGCGGCCCTGCACCAGGCCGGCGGCCTCGCGCAGATCCTCGATGCGGCCGTTCGTACACGAGCCGATGAAGACGATGTCGATAGGCTGCCCCGCCATGGGCTGGCCCGCGGTTAGGCCCATATACTCCAGCGCGGCCAGCAGGCTGCGCCGCTCGCTCGGGTCGTCCAACTCTTCGGGCGTGGGGATGCGGCTGGTGACGGGCACGCCCTGTCCGGGATTCGTGCCATAGGTCACCATGGGAGCCAGCGCCGAGCCGTCCAGCGTCAGTTCGCGGTCGAAGACGGCGTCGTCATCGCTCACCAGCGTGCGCCAATAGGCCACGGCGCGCGGCCACTCCTTGCCCTGCGGCGCGAAGGGTCGCCCCTGGATGTAGTCGAAGGTCGTCTCGTCCGGCGCGATTAGCCCGGCGCGGGCACCGCCCTCGATGCTCATATTACAAATGGTCATGCGGTTCGCCATGCTCATCTTACGGATGGCGCTGCCGCGGTACTCAAAGACATAGCCCGTGCCGCCCGCCGCGCCGTTCTTGGCGATGATCGCCAAGATCACGTCCTTGGCGGTGACGCCAGGCCCCAGATCGCCGTCGACGTTGATGGCGAAGGTCTTGGGCTTGCTTTGCAGCAGACACTGCGTCGCCAGCACATGCGCCACCTCGCTCGTGCCGATGCCGAAGGCCAGCGCGCCGAAAGCCCCGTGCGTACTCGTGTGGCTGTCGCCGCACACGATGGTCATGCCCGGCTGCGTGACGCCCATCTCCGGCCCCACCACGTGGACGATGCCCTGCACGTCGCCTTCGATGTCCCATAGCGTGATGCCGAAGTCTTCGCAGTTTTCACGCAGCGTGCGCACCTGCGTGGCTGCGTCCTCGGGCCACAGCGCAATGTCCAGGCTACGCGTGGGGATGGCATGGTCCATGGTGGCGAAGGTGCGCTGCGGCTGGTGTACCTTCAGCCCGCGCTCGCGCAACATGTCGAAGGCCTGCGGCGACGTAACCTCGTGGATCAAATGGGCGTCGATGTAGAGCACAGCCGGCGCCCCCGGGTCCTGCGCCACCACATGCGCGTCCCAGATTTTCTCAAAGATCGTCTTGCCCACGTTTTTCCTCATTTTCTCCGAATACGAATTTGATTTGCTGACCATCTAGGAGACTGGCGACTTCCTGAAAGGCGTCTTGGACATACAATTCACACAGCTTGCGCGTCTAGCGCTCCGCCGCTTCCGGCTCCGGCTCAACCAGCTCTGCGCCCTCATTGGCCGCCTCGATGGCCGCCATATTTTCGCGCGGGGCCGCGATCCAGAAGAAGCGGCGCTGCGTCTCCCAGTCTTCCAGCAGCGTCTGCGCGCGCAGCGAACCCGTCTTGCGCCGGTGCTCTTCGATCAGTCCCTTCAGTTCGCCGTCGTCGAAGCCGGGGCCAAAGCGCGCGATGGCGATCAACTCCGGGTTGTAGCGCCGCTCGAAGGTCTGGTTGATATCATAGACATAGGCGCGGCCGCCCGTCATGCCTGCACCGAAGTTGCGCCCCGTCTCGCCCAGCACGACCACCGTGCCGCCGGTCATGTACTCGCAACAATGCTCGCCCACGCCCTCCACCACCGCCACGGCGCCGCTGTTGCGCACGGCGAAGCGCTCGCCCGCCAGCCCCGCGGCGAAGAGGCGGCCCCCGGTCGCGCCATAGAGCAGCGTATTGCCCGCGATCACGTTTTGGTGCGGCACATAGCGCGCATCCTGCGACGGGCGGATCACGATCTCACCGCCGCTCAGCCCCTTGCCGGCGTAGTCCTGCGCCTCGCCCACCAGGGTCAGGTTCAGCCCGTTGATGCCGAAGGCGCCGAAGCTTTGGCCCGCCGCGCCGTCGAAGGTAATGTGAACTTGCCCGTCGGGCAGCCCGGCGTCGCCATAGCGCAGCGCCAGTTGGCCCGCCAGCCGCGCGCCCACCGTGCGCTGCGAGTTGCGGATCTTGTGCGCCAGCCGCACCGGGGCCTGCGGGTTGGCCTGCAAGCTCGCCAGCACCTGCTCCACAATGCGGTCGCCGACGGTTTGCTCCGTCGGCATATCGTTGCGTGGCAACACGTTGCGCCGTGCGCTGCCCGTGTCCGGCACATAGAGCAGCGGCGACAGATCCAGATAGTCGGCCTCCTCGCCATGCACGACCTGTTGCAGCATCTCCGGATGGCCGATCACCTCGTCCAGGCTGCGATGGCCCAGTTGCGCCAGGATCTCGCGCACTTCCTCGGCTATGGCGCCCATAAATTGCATCACCATCTCCGGCGTGCCGTCGAACTTGGCGCGCAGCTCCGGGTCCTGCGTGGCGACGCCGACCGGGCAGGTGTTCTTGTGGCAGACGCGCGCCATGATGCAGCCCTCGGCGATCATGGCGCTGGTGCCGAAGCTAACCTCGTCCGCCCCAAACATGGCAGCCATCACCACGTCGCGCCCACTCGCC
>JBBSBO010000118.1:0-6866 GCA_038251215.1 Caldilineales bacterium | reverse complement strand
CCAGCGTTGCGGTGATGAACCTCGTGTGGGGCCTGGTCGGCGATCGCTACGGGCACAAGCTCGTGCTCATGTTGGCCGCACTCGGCCTCGGCCTGGCCGCGCTAAACGCGCTGCTGGCCTCCAATCCGACGTGGCTGGCGCTCACCTTTGTGTTCTTGGGGGCCTATGCCGCCGCCGACAGCGTGTCGGGTCTCAATATCATCCTGGAGTTTTGCGCCCCGGAAGACAGACCCACCTACATCGGCCTCACCAACACCCTGCTGGCGCCGGTCGTCACACTGGCGCCCCTGATCGGGGCTTGGCTGGCATCCGCTCTGGGCTTCCAGCCGATGTTCGCCGTAGCGCTTGTCGCATCCGCTAGCGGCGCGCTCCTGCTCATACTGTGGGTGCGCGAACCGCGCGCCGCGACATCTGCCTAGAAGCCCCGGGCAAGTGATCGAAACCCATTACACCCGACCACAGTCCCGAATTGAATCATCGCAGTTCACTGGAGAAACGCAGAATCCAATGCCCGAACTTGATGACCTGGCCCGCTATAACAAAGAACGTTGGGAAGAGCTGGCTGGCGCCAATATCGCCTATTCGCGACCCTTCCTCGACATGGATCAAGCCGCCGCCCGTCGCGTCATTGACCCAGCAGGCCTGCTGGGCGACGTCGCAGGCGCGCGCGTCCTCTGTTTGGCCTCCGGCGGCGGTCAGCAGTCCGCCGCCTTCGCGCTGCTAGGAGCCGACGTCACCGTAGTCGACCTCTCCCACACGCAGATTGAGCGTGACCGCATCACCGCCGCCCACTACGGCCTACCTGTCACCGCCGTCCAGGGCGATATGCGCGACCTGAGCCGCTTCGAGCCGGCCTCATTCGACCTCGTCTATCACGCCTATTCCATCAACTTCGTGCCGGACGTCCGCCCGGTCCATCGCCAGGTCGCGCGCGTGCTGCGCCCAGGAGGTCACTATCGCATGGAGTGGGCCAACCCCTTCACGCAAACCGTAGATGACGCCAGTTGGAACGGAGAAGGCTACCTGCTCAAGCATCCCTACCTCAATGGACGCCAGTTGACGGACCTCTTCCCCCATTGGGACGTGCTCGACGAACAGGGCAAAAACCATCGCATCGCCAGCCCGCACGAATATGTCCACGCCCTCAGCGCCGTGGTCAACAGCCTGGCGGCCTGCGGCTTCGTTATTCTCCAGGCCCGCGAGGTCGTCGGCTTCGACCCCGCCGCCGGCCTACAGGATGCGCCGCAGTCAAACGCCGCGTCCGAGCCGGGCAGTTGGGATCACTTCATGTCCGTCGCCGCGCCATACCTCGCTCTGTGGGCGCGCTACCGGCCCGACGTACTCTGCACGCCGGACCAAGACGCCTAAGGAAAATCCATGTCCACCGCCAGGCGCTTCCTCGGCATCACTGTCCTCAGCCCCTATATCCAGTACGAAGGCGTTGAGCGCGTCCTGTCAAACATCGCCGAGCGCGCCGGCGCGACTGCGCTGGCCTGTAACACCTCCGTCACTGCGCCCTCGGACGAAGGCGAAGGCTCTTTCCAACCGCCGGATGATGCGGGCGCGTCTGTGCGCCTGTTTGATCGCCCGCTTTGGGGCCGGCAAGCGCTGTGGCTGCGCAGCGCGCCGGGCCACCATGCCCGCGAGGAGTTCTTCGCCGATTCGCCCTACAAACCCCGCCAGCCCAATGACCTCACCGCCGGCCAAGGCCCTGTGCTGGCCCAGTTTATCATCGCGGCCAAACAGGCGGGGCTGGGCGTCTACATCCAGACCGGCGCCACGGACCCGCCTGGCCTGCGCCCAGCCGACCTGCCGCGCCTGCCTGACGGCGGCCTGCCCAAGGCGCGCATGGCTGCCACAGGCAGCCTCGCCGCGCCCGCCATCCGCACCTATATCCGCGCCTGGGTACGCGACATCTTCGCCGCCTATCCCGAGGTCGACGGCATCCGCCCGGACTGGCCAGAGTACCCTTGCTATAAGCTGGATGAGGCCTTTCAGGATTTTGGCGAGCCTGTGGCAACCTGGGCCGCCGACCACGGCTTCGACTTTCCCGCCATGCGCCATGAAGTGAGCCGCTTTCACGCCTATCTGCACGGCAATCTCACCAATCGCGACTTGGCCGAGTTCGCCTCGCCCGACCGCGGCAAATTCGCCATTTTGCGTCTCTACAACCGGCATCCGCACATTGCCGCCTGGTTCCGCCTCAAGGCGGCCCTCTCGGTCGACCTCTTGCGCGAGTGGCGCGAGGCTATCCAAACTTACGGCGGGCCGCACAAACTGCTGGCGGCCAACGCCTTCATGCCGCCTTTCTCCTACATCACCGGATTCGACTTTGCCGCAGCCGCCCCGCTCTGCCACTCCATCGCGCCCAAGCTCTATACCATGCACTGGTCGCTGATGGTCAAATTCTGGGGTGACGAACTGCTGGCAGCCAACCGCCGCCTCGACGAGCGCCTGCTCACACGCGCCCTGGTAAACCTGCTCGACCTGGCCGACGGCGATGAAGGCGGAGCAGCCCTCGACGACTACGGCTACCCCACCCCGGACCAGCCTCACCCCATCGGCGACGCGCCGCAGCGCCGCAAGATCGACCAGGTCCTCGCCGCGGTCAACGGCAAGTGCCGCGTCTACGCCCTCGTGCATGGCTACGGCCCGCTGGACGACTTCCGCCGCCGACTGCAACTGACCGCAGACAGCAACGCCGACGGCGCATGGATCAACCGCTACGGCTACCTAAGCGATGCCAAGCTCGACGCCATTGCCGACATTTGGCATTGAGTTAGCTAAAGAGTTAGTGAGAAGATCATCGATCGCTATGTTCCGAATGGCTTTCATGCCGGTTCACTCCGCTGGTGTGCCATGTGGTTTTCCGCTGGGCACGGGGAGTTATGGTAGAATACTCAAAGTACTGTAGGATCGCCATCGGCCTCCTCATTGAAACGAAGCTCAGACCCCATGCAGCTTGATTCCCCATATACTGAACAGATCCGCCCGTGGTTTCCTGTACTCTGGCGACGAGGTGACAAGAATTGAAAAGCAAGCTAATCCTCAATGGTTGGCGGCTGGCGTTGGCTGCGCTCTTTCTGAGCGGCTGCTCGCTCTTGCCCGCCAACAACCCTGACCGCGCCACCGATGGCAATCTCACGCCCACGCCCATCCCGACCGCCATTGTGCCCGTCCAGCCCAATTATACGGTCAAACGCGGCGAGATTGTCAATGAACTGGAGTTCAGCGGACGCATCGCGCCGGTCGTGGAAGAGGACCTCTTCTTCCGCAACAGCGGCCGTGTGCGCTCGGTTTTCAGCAAGCGCAATGAAATGGTCGAAGAGGGCCAAGTCCTGGCTGAACTGGAGATCGATCCCCTCGAGCGCGAGTTGGAATCCGCCGAACTGGAGCTGGAACGCTCACAGGTGCGCCTAGAGCAGGCGCACCAGGCGCACGAATACGACCAAACCGTGGCCCAGACAAACCTGGAAATGACCCAGATCCGCCTGAACTCGCTGCGCAGCGAAGCCGTGCCCGACCAAACTTCCATCGCGCTGCAAGAAAAGGAAATCGAACTGCAACAACTGGACCTTGAGCGCCTCGCCCAGGGCATTGACCCGCTGCTCGTCAGCGACGTGACGCGCGCCGAGTTAAACGTGAGCAAGCTCAAGGCGGATATTGCCGAGTCACAGGTGATCGCTCCCTTCGCCGGCAAGCTCCTCTCCTACTCGCTGACGCCGGGCCAGGCCGTCGAAGCCTACCGCGCCGTCGCCACCATCGCCGAGGTCGACGAGCTGGAAGTGAGCGCTGACCTGATCAGCAACCAATTGCAAGACCTGGCTGAGGGCCAGCCCTCCCGCATCATGTTGGTCAGCCGCCCCGGCGTGGAGCTGACCGGCGTCATCCGCCGCCTCCCCTATCCCTACGGCAGCGGCGGCAAAGGCGTTACCGTGGAGGAACTCGATAAATCCACGCGCATCACAATCAACGAATCGCCTGCCGAGGCGGGCTTTGAGTTGGGCGACCTTGTGCGCGTCACCGTCGAACTGGAGCGCAAAGACGATGTGCTTTGGCTGCCGCCGCAAGCGCTGCGCATGTTTGAAGGTCGTCGCTTTGCCGTCCTCAAAGATGGCGACCTGCAACGCCGCGTCGATGTTGTCGTCGGCATCATCACCCCGGAGCGCGTTGAAGTCAAGGAGGGGCTTGAAGAGGGCCAGGTAGTCATCGGCCAATAGAGCGACTATGAACTTCTTGCTGCGTTCACTCTCCATTTTCGCCGTCTCGGCGCGCCGCCTGCTCTCCCAACGCGGGCTGGCGCTGGCGACCGCCTTGGGCCTCGTCGCCTCGGTCGCCATCGTGATGAGCATTCCGCTCTACACGGATGCAGTCTACTATCGCATCCTGCAAGAGGAGCTGACCCAGTCCTCCGACGACAGCCTGATGCAGCGACCGCCCTTTGCCTTCATGTTTCGCTACGTCGGCTCACTCTACGGCCTCAAGGAATGGGAAGACGTCGAACAGGTCGACACCTATCTCACCGAACAAGCCCCGGACCTGCTCGGCCTGCCCGTCGAGTTGGCCGTGCGCTATCTTCGCACCGACAACTTCCGCCTCTTCCCGACCGAGGATCTGGCCTACGCCGACGTCAAAGACCCGCTGGCCTGGATCAACTTCACGTATGCCAGCGATTTCGCCGACCACATCACCCTGCTCGAAGGGACTTTCCCCGCCCCTGCCGATTCCAACATGGACTCCGTCGTCGAGGTGCTCGTCTCGGCGGCAATGGCCGATGAGTTCGGCCTGCAAGCTGGCGAGGAGCTTGTCACCTTCCGCCGCGCCGACCAAGACACCGCCCGCCGCACGGTGCAAATTCCCATTCGCATCGCCGGCATCTGGACAGCCGCCGACCCCGCCGACCCCTATTGGTTCTATCGCCAAACCGTATTTGACAACCAGTTCTTTGTGGCGGAGGAAACCTTCCTCAACCGCATCGCGCCTGCTCTCTCCGACGAGATCGCCCAGGCCCTCTGGTATCTGGTCCTAGATGGCAACGAGGTCAACTCCAGCGATGTGGGCTGGCTACTGAACCGCATCACCACCGTGCAACAGCAGGCCGCGTCGATCCTGCCCAACACCCGGCTGGAGGTTTCGCCGCTCGATGCGCTGGTGCGCTACCGTACCTCGTCGCAGGTTTTGAACATCCTGCTCTATGCCTTCAGCATTCCCATCATCGGCTTGCTCTTGGCCTTTATCGGCCTGGTCGTCGGCCTCGCCGTCTCGCGGCAACGCAACGAGATCGCCGTACTGCGCAGCCGCGGCGCCACAGTGCTGCAAGTCGTGGGCATCGCCACCGTCGAGGCCATGCTGCTCGGCCTTGTGGCGCTCGCCGCCGGCGTGCCCGTCAGCACCCAGATCGCGCATACCATCGGCGCCACCCGCAGCTTCCTCAGCTTCACCTCCGGCTCCGGCCTGCGTGTGGAAATGACGATGGCGACGCTGCGCTTCGGCCTCTTCGCCGTCGCCATCACGATGATTGCGCAGGTAATGCCTTCCTTTGGGGCCGCTAAATATACCATCGTCACCTACAAGCGCGAGCAATCGCGCACAATGCGCGCCCCTTGGTGGCAGCGAGCCTGGCTCGATGTCCTGCTGCTCATCCCCGCCGGCTATGGCACCTACCTCCTGCGCCAACAGGGGTCTATCTCCGTACTCGGTGCGGAATCGAGCGGCACGCCCTTCCAGAACCCGCTGCTCTTTCTTGTCCCAGCCCTGGGCGCGCTGGCCTTGGCGCTGATTATGCTCAGGCTGCTGCCGGTCACGATGTCCGCCATGGCCTGGATCGCCTCCCATACCAAGAGCGTCGGTTTTCTGCTGGCTACGCGCTACCTGGCGCGCGACCCTGCCTTCTACAGCACGCCGCTCATACTCTTGATCCTGACCCTCAGTCTGTCCACCTTCACGGCCTCGCTGGCGCAGACGCTCGACGCGCATCTCTACGACAACAACTACTACGCCGTCGGCGCCGACGGGCGCTTAACCGAACTCGGTCGCACCTCGCCCGTAGACGAGTTGGCGGCTACCACGGCTTCGGCCCAGCCCGGAGGCGGCGGCCCCACCGGCGACACGGGCACGGCGCCCAGCGCGGCCGATGCCGCCATCCAGGAGGAGAAGTGGGTCTTTCTGCCCGTCTCCGAACATTTGCGCATCTCCGATATCGAGGCCGCGACACGTGTCGGCGACTTCAAGGGCCGCATTCAAGCCCAGGGCGCGTGGACCGACGCTCGCTACATCGGCATCGACCGCATCGATTTTCCGAAGGCCGTTCACTGGCGTTATGACTTTGCCCCGGCGGGCCTGGGCGACCTGATGAATGCCCTCGCCGTGCGCCGTGACGGCATCCTCTTGCCCGGCAAGTTCATGCGCGAGAACGCCATCCGCGTCGGCGACCCCATCCAGGTGCGCATCACCAGCTATGCCGCTGGCGCCGACATGACCATGACCGTCGTGGGCGAGTTCGATTACTTCCCCACCTGGTATCCGACCGAAGAAGACGCCGTGCCTCTAATCGTGGGCAACCTGGAATACTTCTTTGAGCAAGCCGGCGGCCAGTTGCCCTATGACGTGTGGGTCAAGACCACCGATAACGCCGACTTCGAGCAGATATCCGATGAGTTGCGCGACCTCGACATCATGGTCATGGACTATCGCTCGGCGCGCCAACGCATTGCCGAAGAACAACGCTTGCCCGAACGTCAAGGGCTGTTCGGCGTGCTTTCCGTCGGCTTCCTGGCCGCGGCGCTGCTCACCGTGTTGGGCTTCTTTCTCTACGCCCTCTTCTCGTTCCGTCGCCGCTACATTGAACTGGGGACCTTGCGCGCCAT
>JBBSBO010000117.1:0-6907 GCA_038251215.1 Caldilineales bacterium | reverse complement strand
TGTGCAGCAGGGCGAGCAGACGCGTCTCGCCGGCTTCTGCACCGCCGAGGGCGCGGCCGAACGTACCTTGTTGACGCTGCCGGGCGAATTCGGCCCGCGTGGGCGCGGCGGCGAGGGGCCGGAGCTTCTGACGCAGCCGGTTTCCGTGCAGGCAGGCGAGGGCCAAGCCAGTGCGGAGCCGGGCGCGGTTCAACCGTTGCCCTTCACGCTGGAACAGTTGCACGCGTTGGCGTGGAGCCTGCGTTACGGCGCCGACGTGGCCCTTGGCCCGTGCGACCGGCTGAAAGACGCCGTGCCCGCCGCTTTGGCCTTGGACGCGCAGCCGGAAGACGGCGGCATGCGCATCCTCGTCGATTTGGCCGGCGCGGGCAACCCGGATGTGGGCGCCGCTAATGTAGCGTCGATCAACTTGGCCGGCGCGGTGGAGTTGGCGTCTATCCAGGGGCCGCTGCAGGCAGGCAGTTGGGCCGGGCCGGGCAGTTTTGCCCTGACTGAGCCGGTGGCAAATGACTGGGCGTGCCCGGGCAATTATGTGATGGGGCAGGTGTTGGATCGGGACGGCGCGCCCCTCGCCGGCGTGCGCATTGTGATGCGCGACCCGTGGGGCAACCAGGCCGAAACGCGCAGCAAGGGCGGGCCAAACGATTACGGGCAGTTCGACTTCCCAATCTGGGGGGACGGGGCGCAGGACTTGACCCTCACCGTAGTCGATGAAGGCGGCAACCCGTTGAGCGCGCCGGTGGCGGTGCCGCACAAGCGCGACGCGGCTTCGGATACGCCGTGCCATCACGTGGTGCTGCGCGGCGGATAGGCGAAGATGAGCATGACGCATGGGGTGCGACTGAAGAGAGCGGGACTGGCGGCGCTTGCGCTCACCATCTTCCTGGCGGCGCTGTGGCCCGACCTGCGCACCGGCTGGCATGTTGCGCAGGCGCAGATCAGCCCGCAGGCGACCCCCACCTTCACGCCCACGTGGACGCCGACCTTCTCGCTGACGCCGTCGCCCACGCCTACGCTTGTCCCACGAGTGATCAACGAAATTCGGGCGCCGACGGCGCAGGACGCCATCGCCGGCAATACGCCCATCGTGGGCACAGCCCTGGTCAACTCGTTTCAGCGCTATGATATTCACATCTCGCCTGCCGGTATGGAGAACTGGCAGTGGGTGAACACGAGTGTTGATATTGTGCATGACAACACGCTGGCAAACTTGGACACGACGCTCTACCCCGACGGCTTCTATGACCTGCGGGCGCGGGCGCTCGCCAATGACGGCACGTTCACCGAGTCGTTTGTGCGCGGCGTGGAGATCCGCAACGCCAACCCGCCCACGTTGACGCCTGTGCCCAACGCCTCGCCGACGCCTGTGTCGCCGCTGCCCACGCCGACCCCCGCCGTCTTGAGTCGCATCCCGGGCGGGCAGGGCTTCTATGCGCCGGATAGCGGCGCGATCCTGCGCGGCACGGTGGACGTGCGCGCCACGGTCAACGGCACGACGGAACTGCGCTTTGCTCGCTATGAACTGGCGATTTCGCCCGCCGGCCTGGAGCAGTGGCAATGGCTCTACACCGGCAGGGACCAGGTGTGGCAGAACGTGATCTATCAGTTGGACACAACGCGCTTTGCCGACGGCCCCTATGACTTGCGCCTGCGCAACGTCTATGAGGACGGCAACTACAGCGAGTTCTTCTTGCGCAGGCTGACGTTTGCCAACGCCGGCGCGCCGCAGATTGTCTTTGCGCCGGCGGCAGGGCTTTCGCTGCCGCGCAGCGGCGCCACCGTGTCGGGCGTGGTCGATTTCGTGGGGACCGTGCCCGTCGAGAACCTGTTGCGCTGGGAGTTTGCCTGGTCGCCGGGGCAGCGCGAACAGTGGCACGACCTGCTCAACGGCGAGCAGCCGGTGGCGAACGGCCTGTTGGCCCGTCTGGACTTGAGCCAACTGCCGTCGGGCCTCTATGACTTTCGGCTGCGCATCGTGCGCGCCGACTACAACTACACCGACTACACGATCCGCGACGTGCGCGTGGTGCAGCCCTAAGCGGTCCGCCGCGAACCAGGGCGGGCAGACAATCAAAGCAAGCGCATAGAGCGGATTTGGTCGGGATTTTCAGGAGAGGGTATAATGGCTTAATTGTCTTTCATATTGCCAGGCGGCGCCGTTCGCAGCGAAGGCGCATGAGAAGGTGCATGAGAACGAGGACGACTCCGGCAGACGAAGAAGGTTGGGTAAGAGGCAAAACAAAGAAATCGTGCTGGATTGATGGGAAAAATCGTATCAAGGCAGAACCTATGCTGCGTCCGCTTGTGGATAACGACTTGTGGACAACGAAAGACTCTGAGGACTATGGGAGGGTATGAATACAATGTCACAACCTAAATTTGGGCGCATTCTATCTAGTTTGCTGGTCGCTGCGCTGTTAGTCGCCTCGTTTGGCGCAACCGCCGGCGCGGCGGTGGAGAGCGCTCCCGTTGCACAACAAACGCGCGCGCAAGAAGTAAGCGGCGTCATCACCGGCGGGCAGTTCGCCGAAATCTGGCTGGGGCTGGAGACATCGATCCCCAACGAGAAGGTGACGATCACCAGCACGTGGGATCGCAATGACCCCGGCTCACAGGGGCTGGGATTCTACGTGCTCAACGAGCAGCAGGTGTCGGCTGTTCTTAATGGCGCCAAGGCGCGCGATGAGAACATGGCCAGCAGCAGCAAGCTCGGCCCCGGTTCGCTGGACAGCGAGGTGGGGGTCGAGTTCCTGGCGAGCAGCAAGAATTACACAATTGTCGTGTTCAACAACTCGAACGCCGACGCCAACTTCACGCTGGTTGCCAAGAATGCCTTCATCACCGATGACTCCAATCAGGTGATGGACCCGAACGCGGCGATGGCTACGCCGGCAGCCGGCGAAGAGGGCGCCGAAGCGGCGGCGGATGTCACTCCGGATGCCGAGGCTACAGAGGCCGCGCCCGAAGCCGCAGCCACGGCAACACCGGAAGCCGAGGCTTCCGCAACCGTGACGGCGACCGCCGCACCTGCCGCTGAGGCCACCGCGGCCCCCGCGCCGATGGGCACGCCGGGCGTGGTGCGCGCACAGGAGCTGAAGGGCGAACTCGCCGAACAGAATGCCCAGCATTACTTCGGCCTGGAACCCAGCATCAAGGACGGTCAGATCACGCTGGTGCTCGCCTTCGACCCGCAGGATAGCACCGAGCTGGCGCGCCGCATGAACTTCTGGGTGTTGGACCAGAACGGCTTCAACCGCTTCCTCAGCCCGAGCGAGGATATCATCCTCAGCAACATCGCCACCGCCGCCGGCAGCAGCCATCCGGACTTGGCGGCCAACGAGCGCTCGGCCAACTTTACGGCGTCCGGCTTTGGTCCCTACACCGTGATTGTGTACAACAATTCAACGGTCCCGGCTACCTACAGCCTGAAGGTAACCGGCGGCATCCTGATCGACGATTCGGGTCAGACCATCACCGCCATGCAGCCGATGACGGGCACGGCGACTATGACCGATACGGCAGCGGCGGGTGACGCCGCGACGCCGGCGGTAGCCGGTGAAGCAGCCGCCACCCCGGCTGCCGGCGAAAAGCGCGCCGGCGAACCGGGCGGCACGTACACCGTGCAGTCCGGCGACAGCCTGAGCCTGATCGCACGCGACATCTACGGCAGCGTGGGTCTGTGGGAAGGGCTGTGCTCGTACAATAATCTAGCCGACTGCAACAACATCGAGGTCGGTGATGTCTTGCAGTTGCCCACCACCGAGCAGATCGGCTCCGGCGCGACGGCTCCTGCCGCCGCTGCGACGCCGGCCCCGGCGGCTGCCGCCACGCCCGCGCCGGTGACGGCGACCACGGACGTGACGTCCACGACGCCCATCACTGAGACAGGCGCCGTGACCGAGACCGAAGCCATGACCGAAACCGCGGCGCCCGAAACGGCGGCGCCCACGGTTGATCTGGTGACCGCGCTGGAAGCGCAGGGCAGCTTCACCATCCTGGTGGATGCGCTCAAGGCCGCCGGCCTGACGGATGCGCTGGAAGGCCCGGGTCCTTTTACCATCTTCGCCCCGACCGACGCCGCCTTCGAGGCGCTGTCGGGCGGCATTATGGACCAGCTGATGAGCAATCCCACGGCGCAGCTGACCCAGATCTTGCTCTTCCACGTGCTGCCGGGCAAGGTGCTCTCGTCGGACATCACCGACGGCGGGCAGGCGACCACGCAACAGGGCAAGGCCGTCAGCTTTGAGACTGCCGCAGGCGGCGTCAAGGTCAACGGCGCCAATGTGGTGCTGCCCGACATCGTGACGACCAACGGCGTGATTCACGCCATCGACGCCGTGATCCTGCCCCCTCCCTGATCGTTCAAGCGTGAGGGCGGCCAGGCGCTAACCGCGTCTAGCCGAGACTGTTCAACCTAACAAACGGGGTCGAGCTATTAGCTGCTCGACCCCGTTGTTTTATGCCATTGTTTGTGCCATCGTTTGTACCATTGTTTGATTGGTTCTATTGCGCATGATTGGCGCGGACTTGGCTGTTGCGCGCCGCATTCCTGCTTGTCGGGATGCGCACATCCGTGCTACACTCTCGCCATGACCGACACGCGCGCACGCCCCCTTCATCCCGATAGATCCACAACCGTCAGCGGCGGGCCGGATGTTCCCGCCATGCCGGAGCTGGCCGCGTGCGACATGGCCGAGTTCTTCGGCGCCAACGGGCCGCTGGCGCAGCGCCTGCCCGGCTATGAACTGCGCCCCAGCCAGGTGCAGATGGCCGAGGCCGTCAAGCGTGCGCTGGAGGCGCGCGGCCACGCCCTGATCGAAGCGCCGACCGGCACGGGCAAGTCCATTGCCTATCTTGTGCCCGCCATCCTCAGCGGCAAGACCGTGATCATCGCCACGGCCAACAAGTCGCTGCAACACCAGCTCTTCGACAAGGATATCCCCTTCCTGCGCCAAGTGTTGGATCGCCCCATCTCGGCGGTGGTGATCAAGGGGCGCAGCAACTATGTGTGTACGCTCAAATGGGACAAAGAGCAGCAAGAGCAGCGCAGCTTCGCCCTCTATGATCGCGAGGATGAGCAGGTTAGCTACATGCGCGTCTGGCTGGACGAAACCCCCACGGGCGACGTGGATGACCTGCCCTTTATGCTCTCTGCCGACTTGCGTCCGCGCCTGGTGAGCTTCGCTGATGACTGTCTGCACAGCGATTGCCCTTTTTGGGAGGACGCCTGCTGGGTCAACCGTATGCGCGACGAGGCGGCTGAGGCCCAGATCCTCATCACCAACCATCATCTCCTGCTCAGCGCCCTCCAGTTTGGCATTGCCGGCGAGCGCATGTTACCGCCCGCGGCCGTTTATGTGATTGACGAGGCGCACCAGTTGGAGCAGACCGCCACTTCGGTCTACGAGACGACCCTCACCGACCACACCGTGGTGCAACTGCTCAGCCGCGCCGTCTATCGCGAGTATGTGGGCGAGGAGGAGCTGGACCAGCTGCTCATGCTCAACACGCTGGCCTTCCAGGAAGCGTCGCACCAAAGCCGCGAGAACAGCTATCGGCTCGAGGGCGAGTTGGAGGGGCTGAACGAGTTGGGCAAGGTCCTGCGCGATGTGGCGCAGCGGCTCAAGCGCAGCAGCCCTTATGGCGGCGAGGATGCGCTGGACGGCGCCAGCAGTGAAGCCCGTGCTGAAGATGACGCCGAGGCGCGCAAGATCTATGAACTGGGGATCGAGGCGCTCAACAGTACGGCCAACAAGCTGGAGACGGTAGCTACTAGCCGCCACGACGATGTCGCCGTGCGTTTTGCGCAGCGTGTCTTCGACCGGCGCCATGTCAGCCTGGAACTCCACGCCAGCCCGGTTGACCCGGCCAATTTGCTCACGCGCCATCTCTTTCACCCCAACGAGGCCGAAGAAGAGGACGCGAGCGAGGACAAAGCCGCGGACGAGCGCACGGTGATCTGCACCAGCGCCACGCTGGCGACGAAGGGCAACTTTGCGCATTTCAAGCAGCGCTGCGGCGTGTTAGCGACGGTGGAGGAGCAGGTGCTGCCGCCCGTCTTTGATTACCCGCGCCAGGCGCTGCTCTACCAGCCGCCGCTGCCCGCCTATGATTGGCGCAACGCCGACGCCTACTATGACGGCGTGTCCGTGGAGATTCAGCGCCTGCTGGAGGTGAGCCGGGGGCGCGCGCTTTGCCTCTTCACCAGTTGGAGCGGCTTGCAGCAGGTGAGCGACCGCTTGCAGAGCCTGGGCCGCCCGGTGATTTGGCCGCTGCGCGCCCAGGGCGACGCCCCGCGCAACGCGCTGCTCGCCTGGTTCAAGGAGACGCCGCACAGTGTCCTCCTGGCGACGCGTTCCTTTTGGGAGGGTGTGGACATTCCCGGCGAAGACCTCAGTTTGGTGATCCTGGACAAGATGCCCTTCCCCACGCCCAACGACCCGCTGCACAGCGCGCGCATGGCGGCGATCGACGAGGCCGGCGGCAGCAGCTTCGCCGACTACATGGTTCCGCTGATGACGTTGTCGCTCAAGCAGGGCTTTGGTCGCCTGATCCGTCGCAGCAGCGACCGCGGCGTGGTGGCGATCCTCGACGAGCGGCTGAGTAGCAAGGAATATGGACGCCGGGCGCGCAATGATTTGCCGCCGGCGCGGCCGACGCGTGCGTTCAAGGATGTGCAGCGCTTCTTCGAAGAAGGCCGGCCCCTGGCGTGTGACTTTGCGCTCAACGTATGGGCTGCGGCAGAGGACGGCGACGCCTCTTCCATACGCTGGCGCTGGCAGCTGTTGCGTCTACAAGATGGTCGCGCCGACGAGGAGATCGGTTTGGCGCAGATGGAGCAGGCGGGCGCGGTGGAGATCTTCGCCGCGGTGCAGGCGCTGCGCAATCTGCGCGCCCGCGTGGAGGC
>JBBSBO010000116.1:0-6986 GCA_038251215.1 Caldilineales bacterium | reverse complement strand
TAGGCCGGCGCGTCCGCCGACTCTTCTTCATCCTCGGCGGCGACACTCTCAGCGGCGACACTCTCGGCGTTGTCGCTATCATCCGCCGCCGCGAAGTTGACGTAGTCTTCGTCCACATCTTCTTCGTCGCCGGCATCGGCGTCATCGGCCGTGTCGTCGTAATCGGTGTAGGCATCTTCCTCGTCTTCGTCGTCCACGACCTGCAACTTCGCCAGCGTGCTCGGCCCCAGATATTGTTCCATCTCGGCCAGCTCGCGGTCGGTGACCTGGCCGGTGTCGGCCATTTCCACCTCGCGCACGCGCGTGCCCTCTTCCGCGGCATTGGCAATCAGCGCGACGATTAGCTTGACGGCGCGAATGGCGTCGTCGTTGCTGGGGATCACGTAGTCGATGGGGTCCGGGTCGGCGTTGGTGTCGACCATGCCCAGGACGGGGATATGCAGCTTGTTGGCTTCGTTGATCGACAGGTCTTCCAGGTGCGTGTCAACCACAAAGATCAGGTCGGGCAACTTGGTCATGGTCTTGAGGCCGCCGATGCGCCGGTTGAGCTTCTCGATCTCACGCGTGATGGCGAGCTGCTCTTTTTTGGAGAGGTTACGAAACTCGCCGGCATCCAAGCGCCGTTCCATGCGCAAGAGATAGTCGATACGCTGCTTGATCGTCGTCCAGTTGGTGAGCGTGCCGCCCAGCCAGCGCTGGTTGACATAGGGCATGTGGCAGCGGTCCGCCTCCTGCTGCACGGTCGCCTGCGCCTGGCGCTTGGTGCCCACAAAGAGCACCGTGCCGCCCTTCGCCACCAGCTTTTCCACCATGTCGGCATAGGCGTTGATGCGCACCATGGTTTGCTGCAAGTCGATGATGTGAATTTTGCTGCGCTCCGTAAAGATATATGGGCGCATCTTGGGGTTCCAGCGCCGGGTGCGGTGTCCAAAATGCACGCCGGCTTCCAGCAAGGCTTTCATGCTGACTACGGACATAACTGATCTCCTCTTGGGTTAGTCATCCGCCCTGTTCAACCCGGCGAACCGACCGCGGCGGCAAAAGCAGACTCGCTTTGCGCTTGGCGGCACCCGGTCCCCGGTCCCAGGGCGTGCCAAATAGACAATAGGCGCTCAGACGCGCCAATTGTGTATCCTACCATAGAAAGGGCTATAGGCTCAAATTGGACAGGGAGGCAGGACGCTAGGCTTCGCGCCGCTTGTAGTCGACGAAGCGATAGCCCAGGCCGCGCTCGGTGAAAATGTAGCGCGGGTTCGCCGGGTCCGGCTCGATCTTCTTGCGCAGATAGGTAATGTAGAGGCGCAGCAGGTGGTTGTCGTTGATGTACTCGTGCCCCCACACCTTGGTCAACAGTGTTTCGTGCGGCACTACCCAGCCCGCATTCTGGATCAGGTGATAGAGCAGGCGATACTCGGTCGGACGCAGATTGATGCGCTCACCCTCCACGATCACGTCGCGGCGCTGCAAATCCACGGAGAGGCGGTCGTCAATTTGGATGATCTGCGCGTCGGGGCGACCGGGCTGTTCAAAGCGGCGCAACACGGCGCGGATGCGGCTGGACAACTCGCGCGGGCTGAAGGGCTTGGTCACGTAGTCGTCGGCGCCCAGGTCCAGCCCCTTGATGCGGTCCTCTTCATCCGAGCGCACGGTCAGCATAATCACGGCCGCGTCGCTGATGCCGCGCAGAAGCTTGAGCGTCTCGAAGCCGTCCATGCCGGGCATCTCGACGTCCATCAACACCAAGTCGGGGTTGTAGTCGCGCACCTTCTGCAGGGCTTCGAGGCCATCGTTGGCCTCCAACGTGATGTAGCCTTCCAGGTCCAGGTTCATCTTGACGAAACGCACCATGCGCGGCTCGTCGTCAACGACCAGAATACGTTTCTTCGGTTGATCAGACATGTCGACCCGCGCTGTGTGCAAGGAAAATGAAGGTTGAAAGGCAATGCAAGACCAAGGCAATGCAAAATGATGCCGCCCTGCGTCTAGTATACCATAAAGTCGTCCTCATTCTCTTGGCTGTTCTCTGTGATCCTCTGTGGCCTCTGTGGTGAACCGGCTTTTCTCTTGCTGTTGCTTTTCTTTGCGTTCTTTGCGACCTTTGCGGTGAGTCGCTTTGGGCGTTTATCCCCAGGCCGGGGAAAGCGCTGGGGATAAATGCGCGAAACGCGAGGATAAGCCGCCCGCGCCTGCGGACAAGTTTGGAGGAAAAAATTGCCCCCAAATGCAAATAACTCTCCTAGCTTAAAGTTATTCGCCCGTTCCCTGTCGCCGCCGCAGCCATTTTGCGCCGCACCGCACCCCACCCCCAACATCTTGTGTAGCACAACAGTTCATACGCCGCATATTGACGATAAATTGCCGAATGCGTTGTGGACAGGCACGCAAGATCCATTGGCGAGCGGCCTCATTTCTGGTACACTCCCCTCATAAAAGTTCGGTTCTGAAAGCATTTTGGCCGGGCCGCATCGATCGCAGCGCACAGACCAACCATCGCCGCCGCCCAATCGCCCAAGCGCAGCGTATCCCCGATACGCTACTCGGCGTCGTATCAGGTAAGCGTCGCCCATCATGGGCCGGGGTGCGCGTGCCATCCGCCGAGCTTGCCGACGCAGACGCCCGTTGCGCTGAAACCCGTGGCGGCAAGACGCTGACCTTACACAAGAACGCACACAAGAACGCCTGAACACAGCCCAACCCTGTGTCTGC
Organism: Caldilineales bacterium; assembly: GCA_038251215.1. Lineage (GTDB taxonomy): Bacteria > Chloroflexota > Anaerolineae > Caldilineales > Caldilineaceae > JASGTU01. Next base: position 4,280 of record JBBSBO010000116.1, on the reverse strand, counting down.
GCAACCAAGAAAATTATCAAAATATCCGGCGCCCACGCCCGCACAGCGCCGCCGGTTCTCGACCCGCCGCCTGAGGAGGGATTCATGAAACGCCCGTCATCCCTGTCGTCTTCCCCGCCCCATCGCGGCTGGCAGTTGACCCGCACCCAGCCGAGCGCCGCCCCGGGCTTGCCGCTCGCTTCCTCCCCGCGCGACGCAGACGCGCGCCCGCCCCATCCGCCCACGACCAGCGACTTCGGCGGCGAGTTCAGCGCCCCATCCGCGCCAGGCCGTACGCCCGCGCCCAGGGCCGCCGCCCCGGCGCCCGGCAGCCCCGCCCAGAACGGCGCGCAGCCGGCCTCGCTCCTCGACACCCTGATGGCCGGCCGCGACGGCGCCGCCGAGCCGGACGCGCCCACGCCCGCCTTCGACCCGCACGTTGTCTGGCAGATGGTCCTCAGCGAGTTGGCCCTGCAAATGCCCTCCGCCACCTATGACACCTGGGTGCGCGACACCACGGTTTTGGGCTATGAGGACGGCGAGTTCATCATCGGCATGCCCAACGCCTATGCCCGCGATTGGCTGGAAAACCGCCTGCGCCATACAATAAAGCGTACGCTAAGCAGCATTTTGCACCGCACCGTGCAAGTGCAATTTCGGGTGCGCACCCGTCCTGTGGTCGACCCGTCGGCGGTCGAATCGTCGCCGCTCTATCACCAGCCGGCGGCACACGAACCGGTGCAAAGAGAGGCGGTCGCGGAGCCGCAGGACCAGAAAGGCCGTTCCTTCGTGGATGACGAAGCACGCTTCTCCACCCAAATCAACCCCAGCCACACCTTCGAGACCTTCGTGGTGGGCAACCACAACCGCTTGGCTCATGCCGCGGCGCTGGCGGTGGTCGACTCGCCCGGCCAGGGCTTTAACCCGCTGTTTATCTATGGCGGCGTGGGCCTGGGCAAGACCCATCTGCTCAACGCCATCGGCAACAGCGCCCGCCAGCGCGGCTATAACTTGCTCTACTGCTCATCCGAGCAGTTTACCAATGAGCTGATTATGTCGATTCGCGCCCAGAACACCGAGCAGTTTCGCAATAAATACCGCCAGCTCGACGTGCTGCTCATCGACGACATCCAGTTCATCGGCGGCAAAGAAAGCACGCAAGAGGAGTTCTTCCACACTTTCAACGCCTTGCACGCGGCGGGCAAACAAGTCGTCCTCAGCAGCGACCGCCCGCCCAAGGCGCTGGCAACGCTGGAAGAGCGGCTGCGCAGCCGCTTTGAAGGCGGACTCCAGACCGACATCGCCCAGCCGGACTATGAAACGCGCGTCGCCATCCTGCAATCCAAAGCCAACCGCATGGGCATCCCCGTGCCCTACGAGGTGCTCATGCTCGTGGCGGAGCGCGTCGACAGCAACATCCGCGAGCTGGAAGGCGCGCTCAACCGCCTGTCCATGCAGGCGCGCCTCACCAACAGCGCCCTCACGCTGGACTTTGCACGCGTCATCCTGGAAAACCTTGTGCCCCAGCGCATCGCCTGCACGCCCGCCGCGCTGATCGGCTTGGTGGCATCCTACTTCAACCTGCGCCCCGAAGACCTGACCGGGCGCAAGCGCACCAAAGAGGTCGCCAACGCCCGCCAGATCGCGATGTATCTGCTGCGCCAGGAGAACGACCTCTCCTTGCCCGCCATCGGCGAACAACTGGGCGGGCGCGACCACAGCACCGTGCGCTACGGCGTGGAGAAGATCACGCAGGACCTGGAACGCGACGAGGCCCTGCGCCAGATCATCATGACGCTGCGCGACAAGGTCTATATCCCCGTAGTTTGAGCGCGCTCCGCGTGCGTCTTGCCTGGACCCGGCGCAAGGGCCGGGTCTTCGTTTTTCGCCCGGCGCGCGAAAAGAACTTTTCAGTTGTTCCACTTCTTGTTCCGCTTCTTGTTCCGCGCCGCTGTGAAACACGCCCCCTGTTTCAATTGGTTTTGCCATATCCCTGCGACTACAGTAAACTATTAACGAGCGCTATATATTCGCATTGGAACATTCGGAAATACCTGTAGCATCATTGCAACGCCGCGATTGCAAGATTTCTGTTCAGCAAGATTTTTTGTTCGGCATGGTTCCTTGACATGGTTTCTCCATACCGCCATGGTGCCATCGCCCAAGACACGCCCTGAAGAATGCCGGCAGCCTCTCATCGCAGGAGGCTCGTCGCCGGATAGGATAGCACCTGAATGATGGGGAGCCGACAGTGAGCACGGATGGCCGGCAGAAAGTTCTAGAAAGCACGCTCGCCGGCCTGCATAAGCGCTTTGGTGACGGCAGCGTCATGAAGCTGGGCGACGCCACCCAGTTCCACATCGACACGATCCCCACCGGCAGCCTTAGTTTGGACATTGCCCTGGGCGTGGGCGGCCTGCCGCGCGGGCGCATCGTCGAGGTCTACGGCCCCGAAAGCTCGGGCAAGACCACGCTCTGCCTGCACGCCATCGCCGAAGCGCAAAAGGCGGGCGGCATCTGCGGCTTCATCGACGTCGAGCACGCCCTCGACTCCGCCTACGCCGACCGCATCGGCGTCGACATCGCGAACCTCTACATCAGCCAGCCCGACACCGGCGAGCAGGCCCTCGAGATCGCCGAGGCGCTCGTGCGCTCCGGCGCCCTCGACATCGTCGTCGTCGACAGCGTCGCCGCCCTCGTGCCGCGCGCCGAGATCGAAGGCGAGATGGGCGACAGCCATGTCGGCCTGCAAGCCCGCCTCATGAGCCAGGCGCTGCGCAAGCTGACCGGCGTGGTCAAGTCCTCCAACACCTGCCTGATCTTCACCAACCAGTTGCGCCAGAAGATCGGCATCATGTTCGGCAACCCCGAGACCACCACCGGCGGCATGGCCCTCAAGTTCTATGCCAGCGTGCGCCTCGACATCCGTCGCATCCAGGCCATCAAGCAGGGCACGGATTCGATCGGCAACCGCACGCGCATCACCGTGCGCAAGAACAAGGTCGCCCCGCCCTTCAAGGTCGCCGAGTTCGACATCATGTACAACGAAGGCATCAGCACCTCCGGCGACCTCATCGACCTCGGCGTGGAGAACGACATCATCGAAAAGCGCGGCAGCTTCTACAACTACGGCGACATTCGCCTGGGTCAGGGTCGCGAGAACGCCAAGACCTACCTGATGGAGAATCCGGCGCTTGCCCAGGAGATCGACCGCCGCATCCGCGACGAGTACGGCCTGCCCGCGCCCGGCGGCACGACCGGCGAAGGCGAACTGGTTGCCCAGACTGAAGCCGTCGCCGCCGCGCCCAAGGCGCGCGCCGCGCGCAAGAGCGCCAAGTCCGCCCCCGACGCCGACGACTCCGGCTCGCTGGACGGCTTCGACGAGTAGGGAAAACGGCAAACCGCGAAGACGCAAAGGGCGCGAAGGACTTCAAAAAGACTACCGCAGAGGACGCGGAGGACGCAGAGAAGATCGACAAGATGAGGCAGGCACAGGGCCTGCCTCTTTTGTTTGATCGGGGTCGATCCGCCTAATCCGTGATATCCGCGTTCTATTGCTGTTGCTTTTCTTTGCGTTCTTTGCGCCTTTGCGGTTACTCTTCTCGCGTTTGTTGCTTTACAGCCTGGAGGAGAGTATGCCCGCACACTTCCGTTTTGAGCTGCACCACACGTCCGGCGCGGCGCGGCTCAGCGTCTTTCATACGCCGCATGGACCGATCCACATGCCCGCCTTTGCACCGGTGGGCACGCTCGCCAACGTCAAGACGCTGGAACCGCGCGACCTGACGGAAACGGGCTGCGAACTGATCCTCGCCAATACCTACCACCTCTACCTGCGCCCAGGCCATGAACTGATCGAGCGGCTGGGCGGGCTGCATGGCTTCATGGCGTGGGACGGCCCCATACTCACCGATTCCGGCGGCTACCAGGTCTTTAGCCTGGCGCACAATCGCCGCCTGGACGACGACGGCGTCACCTTCCGCAGCCACATCGACGGCAGCATGCACCGCTTCACGCCCGAAAGCGTGATGGCGATTGAACAGGCCCTCGGCCCGGACATCGCTATGGCGCTGGACGAATGCCCCAACCCGCTGGACCGCGCCGAAAACGAGCAGGCCTTGACGCGCACGCATCGCTGGGCGGAACGCTGCAAGGCGGCCCACACGCGGCCGGACCAGGCGCTCTTCGGCATCGTGCAGGGCGGCGTCTTTCCCGACCTGCGCCAGGCAAGCGCCGAGTTTCTGGCGGCGCTCGACTTTCCCGGCTACGCCATCGGCGGCCTGGCGGTGGGCGAGACCAAG
>JBBSBO010000115.1:0-7023 GCA_038251215.1 Caldilineales bacterium | reverse complement strand
GGCGGAACAGATCTGCGAAAGGCGCAGGGATCGACATGGCGAAAACCGACATTTTTCTCAGTGCGCTCAAGCTTTCGGGCCGGCGCGTGACCGAACAGCGGCGCATCATTTGCGACTACCTGGCGAGTTGCCGCAGCCACCCCACGGCCTCGCGCATCTACGCTGAATTGGCGGTCGATCACCCCGAGATTAGCCGCGCCACGGTCTACAACACGTTGAACGCCTTGCAGGAGCTGGGCGCGCTGGTGGAGATCAGCTTCGGCGACGGCCATACGCACTACGAGACCAACCCGGAGCCGCATGTCAATCTCGTCTGCCTGCGCTGCCACAAGATCATCGACGTCCCCGCCACCTCGCGGCTGGCAGGCGTGGAAGCGGAGCCGTGGCGCCAGTATGGCTTTTGGCCGACGACCGTCAAGACAGAGGTTTATGGTTTTTGTGCGGAGTGTCGCGCACGCAAGAAGGAAGAAATTCGCGAGCAGTGGCGCGAAGGCCGCGAAAGCGAGCTAACCAAACAGTCTGCAAGCCAAGCAGCCGGCCGACAGGCCATGACGGAGAAAGAATAGATGACATCGCAAGCTGTAGAGTCCGTGGCGCGCCCCGTCGCCAAGATAGCCGCGCAGTCGCAGAATTGGTCTGCGTTTGGGCTGTGGCGCGAGAATTACGAGCTGACATTGGCCGCGGTCACGCTGATCGCCTTGCTGACCGGCTGGCTGGGAGGGTCCGTAACGGGCGTGTTGCCGCAGTGGGCCGTGGTTCTCTTCGCTCTGATCGCCTTTGCCGCGGGCGGCTATTCCGGCGTCACCGGCGCGATCGCCGAGGCCAAGGAGGGGCGGCTCGACATTGACTTCCTCATGATCACCGCCGCCTTGGGCGCGGCGCTGATCGGCCAATGGATGGAGGGCGCGTTGCTCTTGTTCCTCTTCACGCTCAGCGGTGCGCTGGAGGAGTTCGCCATGGACCGCACACGCAAGGCCATCGAGGCGCTTTCGGAGCTGCGCCCGGACGTGGCGACGGTGCGACGCGACGGGGCCGAGCTAATCGTGCCGGTGGAAGAGCTGCAAGTCGCCGAGATCGTGCTCGTGCGCCCCGGCGAACGGCTGCCCGTGGACGGCGCCGTGGTCAAGGGTACGAGTTCGATTGACCAAAGCCCCATCACAGGCGAGAGTGTGCCCGTGCTCAAGGAAGTGGGCGACGTGGTCTTTGCCGGCACGATCAACGGCGGCGGCGCGCTGGAAGTTGAGATGAGCAAGCCGGCGTCGGAGAGCACGCTCAACAAGATCATCACGCTGGTAGCGAACGCACAGAAGGACACGGTGCCCACGCAGCAGTTTATCGACCGCTTCAGCCAGCCGTACACCTATGTTGTGATCGCCTCCACGCTGCTGGCGATCGCCATCCCTTACTTCTTCCTGACGGAGCCGTTTGGCGACACGCTCTATCGCGCTATGACGCTGCTGGTGGTCGCCAGCCCCTGCGCGCTGATCATCAGCACGCCTGCCAGCGTGCTCAGCGCCATCGCCGCGGGCGCGCGCAACGGCGTGCTTTTTAAGGGCGGGGCCTATTTGGAGCGGATAGCGGCGGTAGGCGCGGTCGCCTTCGACAAGACGGGGACGCTGACGCATGGGCGGCCTGTCGTGACCAATATCCACCCGCTCAGCGGCTACTCGCGGGCGGACCTGCTGCGCATCGCCGGCAGCGCTGAAATGCGCAGCGAGCACCACATCGGGCGCGCCGTGATGGAGTTGGCGCAGTCCGAGGACATTCTTTTGGAAGAGCCGCTGGAGTTCGCCGCGGTCGCCGGGCATGGCATCGAAGCCAAGTTTGCGCGCGACAACGGCCTTATTGAGACGATTTTCATCGGCAACGACAAGCTCTTTCTTGATGAAGAGATGGACTTCTCGCCCGCCATCCGCGTGATCGGCGACGCCTTGCAGAAGCAGGGCAAAACAGTCATGCTCGTGGTGCGGCGCAGTACGGTGGAAGATACGCTCGGGTCGGCGCGCGATTGGGAAGTGGTAGGCTACCTGGCAGTAGCCGACTCGGTGCGCCCGGAGTCCGCCGCGGCCGTGCAGGAATTGCGCGACCTGGGCGTGAAGCGCATTGCCATGCTGACCGGCGACAACCAGGCCGTTGCCCAAGCCATCGCCAACGAGGTCGGCATCACGGAGGTCTACAGCGATCTGCTGCCTGAAGAAAAGGTGGACGTGATCCAGCGCATGGTGGGCGAGACCGATGTCGTGATGGTGGGCGACGGCGTCAACGACGCCCCGGCACTGGCGACCGCCTCGGTTGGCATCGCCATGGGGTCCGGCGGCACCGATGTCGCCCTGGAGACGGCGGACGTGGTGCTGATGTCGTCGGACCTGTCGAAGCTGCCTTTTACGCTGCGCTTGGGGCGCAAGGCGCAGCGGATTGTGCACCAGAACGTGATCTTCTCGATCGGCGTGATCGTTACATTGGTGACGTTGACGATCCTTGTGCCGATTTTTGTGGACGGCTTCGTGCTGCCACTGCCGATGGGCGTGGTCGGGCACGAAGGCAGCACGCTGATCGTTGTGACGAACGGCCTGCGCATGTTGGCGATGCGCCCGAAGTAGCCCTGTTTGCGCACAGCGGCAAGCGGCGGTTAATCAAAAAGCGGCGGCCCGCACCGGGCGCCGCTTTTGTTTATGCTACTGTCTGCTGTGGATTCGCCGCCTAGTCAACGTGATGGCACGCCACCATGTGGCCTTGTTTCACTTCCAGCGCAGGCTCTTGCTGCGTGCAGATTTCGCTCGCCAGGGGGCAGCGCGGGTGAAAGGGACAGCCGCGCGGGATGTTGACGGGGCTGGGCGGCTCGCCCTGGATGGCGGGGGCCTGTGCGCGGTTGCGCGGGTCGATCTTGGGCAGGGCTGCCAGCAGGGCCTGCGTGTACGGGTGGAGCGGTCGCTCGAACAGTTCGTCGCTCGGCCCCAGCTCCACGATGCCGCCCAGATACATCACGGCTACGCGGTGGCTGACGAAATGCACCAGGCGCAGATCGTGCGTGATGAAGAGCATGGTCAGGTGGAGCTTCTCTTGCAGCTCCATCAGGAGATTGACGACCTGCGCCTGGATCGAAACATCCAGGGCGGAGACCGGTTCATCCGCCACAATGAAGCGCGGCTCGACGGCGAGTGCGCGGGCCAGTCCCAAACGCTGGCGTTGACCGCCGCTTAGTTCGTGGGGATAGCGCTCGGCTACGCTTCTGCCCAGCCCCACGATCTCGAGGAGATAGGTCACGCGCTCGCCCACTTCAGACTGCGTACACAGGCCATGCACCAGGCACGCCTCGCTGAGCATCTGCTTGACTCTTTGCCGCGGATTGAGCGACGAATAGGGGTCTTGGAAGACCACCTGCATTTGGCTGCGCAGTTTGCGCAGTTGGCCGCCCTGCACTTTCAGCGCGTCCACGCCCTCGAACAGCACTTGGCCGCTGTCCGGCTCATATAGGCGCAAGATGCAGCGCCCCAGCGTGGTCTTGCCGCAGCCGCTTTCGCCCACCAGGCCTAGCGTCTCGCCAGGGTAGATGTCCAAATTGATGTTGTGGACAGCTTTGAGGTAGTCGGGCCGCCGGCCCATCATGCGGCGCACCAACGAATCGCCCTGCACGAATGTCTTGGACAGATCGCGCACCTGTAGCAATGGCTTGCCGTTGTGGCTGGGAACAGCAGCTGGGGCGGCAGCGGCGGTACTAGCGGCGGCTGGATTCAAAGGGTTCAATCCCATATCTCCTCAAAGCGAATGCAGGCCGACAGATGCCCCGGCGATACTTCGCGCAGGGAGACGCGTTGGGCCTGGCATTCCTCCGTGGCGTAGCGGCAGCGCGGTGCAAACGGACAACCCGGCGGCAGGTTAAGCAGGTTGGGCGGCTGGCCCGGGATGGGGATCAGCTGGCCCTGACGCGAGCCGGTGCGGGGGATGGACTCCATCAGCCCATGCGTGTAGGGATGGCGACTGTTCTCAAACAGCTCGATGACGTCCGCTGACTCCATGATCTGCCCAGCGTACATCACCGCCACACGGTCGCAGATCTGCGCCACGACTCCCAGGTCATGCGTTACCCACACCACGCCCATGCCCAACTCGGCCTGCAAGCTCTGCACCAGACGGATGATCTGGTCCTGGATGGTCACGTCGAGTGCGGTGGTCGGCTCGTCAGCCAACAGGATTTGCGGACGGCAGGCCAGCGCGATCGCGATCATGGCGCGCTGGCGCATGCCGCCGCTGAACTCGTGCGGATACTCCTTGACGCGCCGCTCCGGCCCGGGGATGCCCACCAGGCGTAGCAGCTCGATGGCCCGCTCCAGCGCGTCCGTGCGTGCGATGCTTTCGTGTTCCACAATCGTCTCGACGATCTGCTCGCCCACCGAGAGCACCGGGTTGAGCGCGGTCATAGGCTCCTGCAAGATCATAGAAACTTCGCTGCCGCGGAAGGCCTTGAGCCGGCTGTCGGGCCAGGTGAGGATATCCTCGCCGCCGTAGTAGATATGCCCGCCCACAATGCGGCCCGCTGGCGGCACCACGCGCATGATCGAGCGGCAGGTCATGCTTTTGCCGCTGCCGCTTTCACCCACCAAGCCCAGCACTTCGCCGGGGTGTACCGAAAAAGATACGTCGTCCACGGCCTTGACCACGCCATCATGCGCGGTGAAATAGGTCTTGAGGTTTTCCACGCGTAGAACTTCGTCCATGCAGCTATCCTAATCTTGCCACTTTTGCCACGTCATGACGGATGTGCATCAGGCTACGCGGCTCGTGCGGAGTACGCTAGGCTTCTATCGGTCCGTAGGCCGCAGGAAGCTGGAAAGGCCATCGCCCAGCAGGCTGAAGGAGACGCCCACGATGGCGATCGCCAGGCCGGGGAAGAACGAGAGCCACGGCGCCGAGGTGATGTATTCTCGCCCGTCGGCGATCATCACGCCCCATTCCGGCGTGGGCGCCTGCACACCCAGGCCCAGGAAGCCGAGCGAGGAGCCGGCCAGGATGCAAAGCACTACGTCGGACATGGCAAAGACAATCGCCGAGTTGATGATATTCGGCAGCAGGTGGCTCGCCATGATGCGCAGATCGCTGTAGCCGAGCGCTTTGGCGGCCAGCACGTACTCCAAGTTTTTGGCGATCAGCACTTCGCCGCGCACGAGCTTGGCATAGGCGATCCAGCCGACGATGCTGAGGGCGATGTACATATTACGCACGCCCGGCCCCAAGATGGCAAGGATGGAGATGACCAACACATAGAACGGGAAAGCCACGCTGATATCCACCAGGCGCATCAGCAGCGTGTCGACCAGGCCGCCGTAATAGCCGGAAATGCAGCCGGCGATCACGCCGAACATGAAAGGGAAGGTGACGCAGATGACGCCGATCTTCAGGTTGACGCGCGTGGCGTAGAGGATGCGTGAGAAGATGTCGCGTCCGAATTTGTCGGTTCCCAGCCAGTGATCGGCATTGGGCGGCTGCAGCGCGGCGGAGTAGTTGGTCTCGATGGGGTCATAGGGGGCCAGCGCCGGCCCAAAGATGGCGAGCAGGAAGATGAGGGTGACCATCACGATCCCGATGATCAGGGCGGGATTGCGCCGGCTCAGACGCACGAGGCCCTGTAGGTCCGGCCTGGCGATCCCCACGCGTTTCTGCGTTTGAGTGATTGTTGCCATGTGCCTGCTCCTACAGCGTGACCCGCGGGTCCAAGAACGAATACACGATATCGGTGAGCAAGTAAACGACCGAAACGAGGATGCCGAAGGTGAGCGTTAGCGCCTGCACCACCGGATAGTCGCGGCCGGTGATGGCCTGCACCATGGTCCAGCCAACGCCGGGCAGGGCGAAGACTGTCTCGATGATGACCGAGCCGCCCACCAGCCAGCTCATGTACACGCCCAGCAGCGTCAGCGTGGAGACGATGGCGTTGCGGATGACGTGCTTGAGCAGGACCAGCCGCTCATTTAGCCCCTTGGTGCGGGCGAAGACGACATGCTCCGACGCCAGGGTGGCGATGATGCCGTCGCGCAAGTTGCGCGTCAGGATGGAAGCCAGGTGTAGCGCCATGGTGAGGGCGGGTAAAAAGAGATAGTAGAGGCGCTGCGAGAAGTTCTCGCCGATGCCGCCCACCGGAAAGAGCGGGATCTTGACGCCCAGCACAATCAGCAAAAGGATGCCCACCCAGAAGCTGGGCGTGGAGAGAAAGGCAACCGTAATGGCGCGGATCGTCTGGTCGATCAGCGAATCGCGTTTCAGCGCCGAGATCAAGGCCAGCGGCACGGCCATGAGGATGGCCAAGGTGGCGGCATAGCCGGCCAAAAAGAGCGTAAGGGGCAAGCGGCGCTTGAGCAGCTCGAAAACCGGCATGCGCGATACCAGCGAGTCGCCCATATCGCCCCGGGCTAGGTTGCGCAGGAAGATGCCGAATTGCACCACCAGAGGCTTGTCGAGGCCCAGATGTTGCGTGAGCATCTCGATTTTCTCCGGCGTGGCTTTCAGGCCGAGCATGATCGTCGCCGGGTCGCCGGGAATGAGGTGGACCATTAGAAAGACGAGGACGGTGATAGCAAACACGGTGGGGATCATCTGCAACAGACGGCCGATGATATAGGAGGCTTTATCCACTCGTTTCCTCTGTTCTGCTCTACAACAACCGGATGGACCAGGGGGTGTTTGTGGCCCATCCGGCGCCTGTGTAATTCCTTCAATCGCTTTCCAGGAAGCTGCCGCCTTCCAGGACGGCGGGCAAACCTAGTACGCGTGTCTTGCGGGGTCTAGCCTATTCGCTGATCCAGGTCGACTTGAAAACGAGCCAGCCGAGCGGGATCTGGTAGAAGCCATTCACGTTCTTGTTGATGAAGGTGGTGAAGGGCGTGTGGTAGAGCAGCAGCGTCACGGCGTCGTCGTTGAAGAGCTGCTGGATTTCGGCATACATTTCGCAGCGCTTCTCGGGGTCCAGCTCGATGGCGGCGGCTTTGGTCAGCTCAATGGCGCGGTCGTTCACCCAGCCGGAATGAATGG
>JBBSBO010000114.1:0-7026 GCA_038251215.1 Caldilineales bacterium | reverse complement strand
CGCGCTGATGAACCAGAGCATCCACCACATCGACGCGCTACAATGGTTCATGGGGCCTGTCGCTTCGGTGCAAGCCTACACCGCCACCCTGGCGCACGACTTGGAGGCGGAAGACGTGGGCGTAGCCTCGCTGCGCTTCGCCGGCGGCGCCCTGGGCAGCATCGAAGGCTCGACGCTGACTTGGCCGCAGAACCTGGAAGGCTCGGTGGCGATCTTCGGCGAGCGCGGCTCCGTCAAGATCGGCGGCACCGCGCTCAACCGCATCACGCTGTGGAAGGTGGACGGACAGCTAGAGCAAGAGGCGGAGATCCTCACCAGCCAGCGCGTAGACCCGCCCTCGGTCTACGGCTACAGCCACCGCGAGGTCATCCGCCACTTCGCTCAGGCCGTGCGTCGCGGCGAGCAGCCGGACACCTCCGGCCCCGAAGCGCGCAAATCGCTCGAGCTTGTGTTGGCGATCTACCGCTCCGCCCGCAGCGGCGCGCCCGTCACCCTGCCCCTGGCGGATATAGCCTCGGAACAATAGAACGCGGATAAATGCCGATTGGGCGGATCTACACAGATCAAACTTTCTGCGGCTCTTGCTTTTGACGATTTTTGCTGTTGTTTTTCTTGCTGTTGCTTTTTTCTTTGCGTTCTTTGCGTCTTTGCGGTTCGCAGTACAGTTCGCAGTACCGTTTGCCGTTTTGACCCCGGCCTAGCCCCTACGGTAGGATAAATACCGCAAGCTCGATGGCCTGCCCATCGGCCGATTGGCGGGGCGGCCCTATGCAGGACACAGTCAGCAGGACACCGACAGACTGTCAAGGGTGACATGACCTATAAAACCAAGCTCGACTCCTGGTTAAGTTCGATTCTCGAAGCCGGTTGGCTGGCGGCGCTGGTCGTGGCGCCGCTCTTCTTCAACGTCTTTTCCAGCCGCGTCTTCGAGCCGGACAAGATCAGCCTAATCCGCACCATCGCCCTGGTCATGCTCGCCGCCTGGCTGGTCAAGCTCGTCAACGGCGGCGGCGCCTGGCTGCCCGCCTATTGCCGCGCCCAAACCGAGGCAGAAGCCGAGGATGCTTCGTCCTCCGCACAGCCTTGGTGGCGCATCCCCCTCTTCCTGCCCATTCTGCTGCTCGTCGCCGCCTACCTGATCAGCACGTTCTTCAGCGTGGCGCGCTTTGTCAGTTGGTGGGGGTCATACCAGCGCCTGCAGGGAACCTACACCTTTCTCAGCTACATTATCATTGCCCTGCTCGCCATAGGTCACCTGCGCACCCCCGCGCAAATTCGACGCCTGCAACATACCATCGTTCTCGTGAGCCTGCCCATCGCCATCTACGGCATCGTGCAGCACTACGACATCGACCCGCTGCCCTGGGGCGGGGACGTGCAGACGCGCGTCGCCGCCAATGCAGGCAACGCCATCTTCCTAGGGGCCTATCTGCTCATGGCCTTCTTCTTTACCCTGGAGCGGGTCTATAGCAGCTTCGCCTTTCTGCTGGGCCACAAGCCCGACAGCGGCGCCGACGACCAGGACATGCCCACGGCGCTGGCGGGCGGCGCCTATCTCTTTGTGCTGATGGTGCAGTTGCTCGCCATCTACTGGACGCAATCGCGCGGGCCGTGGCTGGGCCTGTTAGCGGGTCTCTATCTCTTTGTGCTGCTCCTCTTCAGCGCGCTGCGCCCGCAGCATCATCGCCTGTGGACGGGCCTGTGGGTGTCGATGGGCGCGGCGGGCGTTATCTTCCTCGTCGCCGCCAACACGCTGCCCATGTTGGACGGCCTGCGCAATGTGCCCGGCATCGGCAGGTTGACGACCGTCCTCGAATCGGAGGGCGGCACCGGTCGCGTGCGCGTCTTGATCTGGCAAGGCGTCGCCGAGATGGTGCAACCGCACGCCCCGCTCATCTTCCCCGACGGCGAAACCGATGCCATCAACGTGCTGCGCCCGCTGGTGGGCTATGGGCCGGAGGCGATGTGGATCGCGTATAACCCCTTCTACCCGCCGGAGCTGGCACAAGTCGAGGCGCGCAACGCCAGCCCCGACCGCTCGCACAACGAGACGTGGGATTCGCTGGTGATCACCGGTCTGCTCGGCTTTGTCGCCTATTTGTCCGTCTTCATCGGCATTTTCTATTGGGCCTTGCGCTGGCTGGGACTGCTGATCAACCGGCGCGACAATTGGCTGTTTGCCGCCTTGCTCTCGGGCTTTGGCCTGGCCTTTGTGCTGGCCTTCTACTGGTACGATCACAGTTGGCGCTACTTTGGCGTGGCGCTGCCGGCGGGCTTGATGCTAGGGCTGGGCGCCTATGTCACGTTAGCCGCCTTCCTCCATGCAGAAACGCAGCCGGATCGTCGCGACCTGCCGCGCCAACTTCTGCTCATCACACTATTGGCGACGATCGCCGCGCATTTCATCGAAATCCATTTCGGCATCGCCATTGCCGCCACGCGCACCTACTTTTGGGTCGAGACGGCGCTGCTGCTGGTGCTGGGCATGCGCTGGGCCGCGACCAGCGCCTATGCCGTCGCGCTCCAGCTCTTCGACGACGAGCCAGCGCCGGAACAGTCGTCCCCTGCCGACCCCGCGGCCTCGCCTGCCGGCAGACCCAACAAGCGCCGCGGGCGCACGCCGCCGCGACCGGCCGCCGCCACGCGGCGCACGACCGACCTGCCCATGCTGCCGTCCACCATCATGACGGACTTGCTGGTCTTCCTCACGTTGATTTTTGTCTTCACCACCAACACACGCGGGGCCACGTCTGCGTTGGGCGTCTTCTTCGGGGCGGTCACGCAACGCGCGGTCAACGGCCAAGTCGTCTCCAGCCCAGCCATCTTCTTCCTGCTGCTCTTCACCTGGCTGATCGCGGCCGTGATTGGCCTGGCGGCGGAAGCGCTCCAGCAGCCGCGCGCGCCCGGCATCGGCTGGTGGCTGCGCGGCCTGGGCTTGCATGCGCTCGTCGTGTGGGGCGGCTGGTTTATCTATGGCCTGGTCGAAGGTTCACGCATGACGCCCGGCGCGGCCGGCAGCCAACTCGATACACAGCTGGCGCAGGTGGCGGGCCACTTCGCCCTTTATACGTGGATTCTCGTCGCCTGGACGCTTGCCGCAGGCGCGTTCTACGCTTGGCCCTGGCTGCGTGAGCGACGCATCGCCACCGCGGGCAGCTGGCCCCTCAGCCTGGGGGCGGGCGCAATATTGGCCGCGCTCATCTTCGTACTCATCAACAGCGTCAACATTGGCCTAGTGCGCGCCGACATCATCTACAAACAGGGCCAACAGTTCGACAGCCAGGGCAACTGGCTGAGCAGCGTGGAGCTATATCGCCGCGCCCTCGCCGCCCGTCGCACCGAAGATCACTACATGCTCTTCTTGGGCCGCGCGCTGCTGGAAAAGGCCAAACAAACGCCTGCCGAAGGCGCCTATCGCCTGCCCGAACAGGCCACGCTCGACGACGTGCTGGCGCTCACGCCCGAAGCCGTCAGCCAGATGAGCAACGCCGAGCTTCTGCGAGCCGCTGAAGTCGTGCTGCAAGAGGCGCAGCGCATCAACCCGCTCAACACCGATCACACGGCCAACTTGGCGCGCCTCTACCGCACGTGGGGCGACCTCTCCACCGACGCCGCCCAGCGCCAGGCGCTGCTCGACCGGAGCATCGCCGCCTATGACATGGCCGTTCAACTCAGCCCGCACGCCGCGCATCTGTGGAATGAGCGCGGCAACGCGCTCGTCGCACGCGGCGAGCCGGACCAGGCCGAAGCCTCCTATTTGCACAGCCTGTCACTGGACCCCGCCTACGACCAGACCTATTTGCTCCTGGCGGACTTCTACAACAATCGCGAAGAGTATGACAAGACCATCAGCCTTTTGCAGCAGGGCATCGTTGAGGTGCGCAATAACGCCCAACTCTACGGCTTCCTGGGCATGGCATATGCCAGCTCCGGCGATCTGCAAGGCGCGGTCGACGCCAACGTGAAAGTGCTCGAAGCCCAGCCCAGCAACTACGCCGCCATGCGTAACCTCGCCCTGCTCTACCGCGACCTGGGCAACACAGACCAGGCCATCGACTGGGCGGAGCGAAGCGTCGCCGCAGTCAACCCCAACAACGTTGACGAGGTCAAAAACCTGCGCCTGCTGGCCGCGCAACTCTACGAGCAAGCGGGCAAGCTCGACCCCGCCATCGCCCATTACCAAGCGATCCAGGCATTGGACCCACAAAACGTCGACGTGCTGCGCTCGCTGACCAACCTCTATCTGTCGAAGCAGGACCTCAACCGCGCCATCGAAACGCTGCGCGCTTTGGCCGCGCTCCAGCCGGACAACTTTGAGCACCCCTACGCCATCGCCCAAATCTTGCAGCAGGCTGGCAAGCCCGAAGATGCCCTTGCGTTCGCCGAACAGGCGCTGGCGTTGGCCCCCGCCGACCAGATCCAATCGATCGATTCCCTCATTGCCTTGATCAAGAACGGCGGGTAACCCACATACTATGCACTCTTACGTCCTGATTGCAGCCGGCGCCCTGCTTCTTGCCCTCGGCAGCACGCCATTCATTCGCCGGCTGGCGCTGCGCCTGGGTGTGGTGGACAAGCCTAATCCGCGCAAAATCCACACGGCGCCTGTCCCACTGTTGGGCGGCGCCGTCGTCTATTTTTCCTTTGCCATCGTTTTGCTGCTCTTCGGCGATAGGCGTTATGTCAATGAGTTCGCCGGCATTTTCATCGGCGCCACGCTCATGAGCCTGATGGGCGTCGTCGATGACCGCTGGGGCCTGGGCAGCTACATCAAGTTGGCCGGTCAGCTCCTGGCGGCGGGCATCCTGATCTACAGCGGCGTGCAGGTGCGCATCTTGGGCGGCTGGCTGGACATCGCGCTCACGCTGCTGTGGGTGGTGGGCATCACCAACGCTACAAACTTGCTCGACAACATGGACGGCCTCTCCGGCGGCGTGGCGATGATCGCCGCCGTCTTCTTCACCCTGTTGGCTGCTATGAGCGGGCAATACCTGGTCGGCGCCCTGGCGGCCGCGTTGGCGGGAGCGTGCGCCGGCTTTCTGGTGTATAATTGGAACCCGGCGCATATATTTATGGGCGATACCGGCAGCCTCTTCATCGGCTTTTTGCTCGCCGCTGTGGCGATCAAGCTGCGCTTCCCCGCCAACAGCGTCACGGTCACGTGGATGATCCCGGTGTTGGTCATGGGCGTCTTCATTTTCGACACATCGCTGGTGTTTATCAGCCGGCTGCGCCGCGGCAAGAACCCCTTGACCACGCCGGGCAAGGATCACCTCAGCCACCGGCTGGCCTTCCTCACCGGCAGCCGGCGCGAAGCGGTTCTCATCTGTTATCTTGTGGCGGGAGCCGTCGGTCTCGTCGGCGTCTTCGTGACACAGGCCAGTTTAACCGAGGCAATCACGGCTGCGACAGGGGTGATCCTCGTCGCGCTTTACAGCATTTGGCGGCTCGAGTTTTATCACGGCGGCATACGCGAACCCGAGCCTATATCAGAAAGCATTAGGAGCCTCTCTTGAAAACCACTTTGAACTGCGCGACGCCCCCTCGCGCCGCCCTCCACCCCTCACCCTCCGGCAAGCGCACACACACCGGCCTGAGGCCATGGCTACGGCTTTGGTTGCCGATCTTGATCCTGCCGGCAGTCTTGCTGATGCTGACCGGCTGCGGATCCAAGCGGCAGGAGCCAATGGGCGACGAACCGCTCGCGCCGACCGCCGAGGTTATGCTCACGCAGGCGCCGGCGGATAGCGCGGCGGGAACGTCTGCCCCGAGCGGCCCGGCGGCGGCCATCGAACCGCTGAGCCGCGACGGCATGTACGACGCGCCGCCCGAGATGACCATCGACGTGGACAAGTACTACTACGCCACGATCCGCACGGAGAAGGGCGATATCAAGGCCCAGTTATTCGCCGACCGTGCTCCGATCGCGGTCAACAACTTTGTCTATCTGGCGCGCCAGGGCTTCTATGACAACACCTCCTTTCATCGCGTGCTGGACGGCTTCATGGCGCAGGCGGGCGACCCCACCGCCACCGGCGGCGGCGGCCCCGGCTATGAGTTCGCCGACGAGTTCTATCCCGGCCTAGATTTCGATCAGTCCGGCCTGCTGGCGATGGCGAACCGGGGGCCGGGCACGAACGGCAGCCAGTTCTTCATTACCTTCGCCCCTACCGACTGGCTCAACGGCCTACACACCATCTTCGGCAAGGTGATCGAAGGCGAAGACGTGCTGGCGCAGCTTACCCGCCGCGAGCCGGGCGACGCTACGCCCGGCGACCTGATCTACGGCATCGACATTGAGGAGACGGACGCCAGCATCCTGCCTACGCCCACGCAGTCGCCGCCCACGCCCACGCCGACGCAGACGCCCCCGCCCTTCGCGCCCAGCGCCCCCGCCGAGAGCGAACGACCGCTGGCGACGCTGACGCCGGCGGAGCGCGTCAACCACTTCAACACCGCGCCGGAGATGTCCATCGACGCCGGCAAACAGTACACGGCGACCGTCCTCACCACGCAGGGCGCGCTCACCGTCACGCTCTATGCCCAGGAGGCGCCAGTCGCCGTCAACAACTTCGTGCTCCTCGCCAACCTGGGCTTCTACGACGACACGCCCATCAGCCTCGTGCGCCCGGACGACTCCATCATCTTCGGGCTGCCCGACGATAACCCGCTCAACGACGCCGGCTACAAGATTGCCGCCGAGTTCAACCCCGATATCCCGATCCAGGTCGGCGTGCTCACCTACATTCCGGTGGCGCAATTGCCCGACGGTAGCGTCCTCAGCAGCAGCAGCCAAGTCCTGATCGCGCTGGTGGAGCCGCCGCCGGAATTCCAGGGCCAACTCGGCTTCTTCGGCCAAATCGTCGGCGGGCTTGACCTGCTGCCCCTCCTGACGACCGACGACCGCATTGAGTCTATCATCATCAGCATGAGCGAGTAGGCGAACTGGGGGAGTGGAGAGTAGGGAGTCGGCAGTAGAGACGGTCCCTACTCTCCACTCCCCCGGTTTACCTACTCGCTCATGCT
>JBBSBO010000113.1:0-7059 GCA_038251215.1 Caldilineales bacterium | reverse complement strand
TGGGCGTTCAGCATTGCGTCATAAGTCTCTTCGTGGCTGCGCAGCGCGTCGAAGAAGCGTGCGCGGAAGGGCGCGTGGTTGAGAACCGAACCGAACGTCACATGCAACACCTCGCGGCCGTGGAAGTCGTCCAACAGCTCGCCCAGGCGGCTATCGGGCCAAGCGGTGATCTGCGGCATCTTCGCCAGCTCGGCGGAAACATGATAGCTGGCGCGGTCCGTGGGATAGCGTTCGCGGCCGAACTGCACGATCTCGCGGAACAGCTCGGGGTCAATCGCCGCGATGGCGCGCAGCGCCTCCAGGTAGCTCGTGCCCGCCGTCTTCAGATGCACTAGGTCGCCCGCCAGCTGCGCGGCGATGGGATAAATGCGGAACTTATCCGAACCGGAGTGCAGGCTCAACTTATACGGCCCATACGTCTGGGAGATCGCCACGTGCTGCACAAAGGACTCGGCGAACGCATCCAGGTCGCCGATATAGTCGACGCCCTTCTCAAAGTCGCCCACGTAGCGCGGGGCTAGGCTCACGCAGCGCACGCCCAGCCGCTTCAATTCGGAGGCGATGTAGATGTGCTCCGCTGCCGTGGTGACGGTTTCCGTCTCGTCGACGCTCATCTCCACTTCGTAGGGCCGGCCGTGCATGGCCGTGTCGATGTGCTGCACCATGGCCGCCGTATGCGCCACTGCCCCCCCATATTTCGCCGCGGCGCGCATCACGCTGAGTTCCGACAGCGCCACAGTCAAATCGCCCAGGTCAATCGGCGCGCTGGTCAACCGCCGCTGTAGATCGGCGAGGCTGTCCTGCAACGCCTCCCAGGGCAACGCCTCGACCATCGCGGCCAATTCCGCGGCTGTAGCCTGGTTGGCGCGGTCGTCGACATACTCGCCGGGGTCGATGGTGTAGAAGGTGTAGCCCGCCGCCGCGCAGACATCGACATCGGCGAAGGTTTTGAGGTGGTCGGCGTCGGCCCCATAGCCCTCGCGCCAGCCCTCCTGCAGCACGCCCCACATGGCGTCGTCCAGCACTTCTTGCGGGCTGCGGCCCGTGCGCACGTTTTCGCGGATGGATTGCTGGGCAAAGATCGGGGCAAGCGTACCATCGGCGTCCGCGCCAAAGACGCTGCGCAAGGCCTGGATATGCCCAGGCGTGGCGAGGCCTAGGCGATCGCCGCAGCCGGCGGACTTTTGCAAGCCAAGCGGGCGCGGGCGCAAAAAGGGCAGCTCCTCGCGCAGAGTCGCCGCCAGATCGGCGCTCACAGGGACGGCTGCGCCCTGCACCGCCCGCCCGCCCAGCGTGACGGAACGCACCGGCCCCGCGAACGGCGGAGCAACGTCCGCCTCCGCCACATAGCCAACCCACTTGCCCTGTTCGCCGCGCGCTAGAAACCACAAGCGACGGCCCGCCGGCGTGAGCGAGCGCGGGTAGACGGACAGTCCAAGCTGCCGCCCCAAGTCGGCGGCAGTCTCGGCGGCAACTTGGGCGACAAACGCCGGCGACAACTCGTCGCGGCCCGACCCAGCCAGATCAGAGTCCTGCATGGTTCCCCCTACACGCCGCTGAAGGCGGAAAAGCCGCCGTCCACGGGGACGACGACGCCTGTGACAAAACGGGACGCATCGCTGCACAGCCACAGCGCCGTGCCCACCAGCTCCTCCGGCTCGCCGAAACGGCCCATCGGCGTGTGGTCGATGATCAACTTACCGCGCGCGCTGGGCGAGCCGTCGGGATTGTAGAGAAAATCGCGGTTCTGCTCGCCCACGAAGAAGCCGGGTGCAATGGCGTTGACGCGCAGCCCCTCGCCGTACTTGCTCGCCAACTCCACCGCCAACCAGCGCGTGTAGTTGTCGACCGCCGACTTGGCCGCGCCGTAGCCGAGCACGCGTGTCAATGGGCGTTGCGCCGTCATGGAGGAGATATTGAGGATGGCGCCCTGCCCGCGGTCGACCATCACCTGCCCGAACACTTGCGAGGGCAGCAAAGTCCCGACGAGGTTCAACTGCACCACGCGCTCGAAGGCCTCCTGCGTCAGGTCAAAAAAGGTGAGTTCGCCAAAGACCGTGGCATCGGGCGTATTGCCGCCGGCCGCATTGACGAGGATGTCAACCCGTCCCCACTCCGCCAGCACGGCCTCGCACGCCGCGCGCAGCTGCGCCTTGCTCAGCACGTCCGCCGGCAGCGGCATGGCCGCGTCGCCCGCCGCGCGGATGTCGTCGGCGACCTGCGCGGCCTTCTGCTCTCGCCGCCCCAGGATGCCGACTCGCGCCCCTGCGCCGGCCAAGCCGCGCGCGATGGCGCCGCCCAAAACGCCGGTCCCGCCGGTGACGACGGCGACCCTCCCCTCAAGAGAAAACAACTGGCTGGGTGCGTTCGACGTGGGCATCTTTCCGCCTTTCCGTGAGGGATGAGCAAAAAGAACACAAGGAAAAAGGTTGGGTATCGAGTTAGGGAGCGACTGTCCAAGGGGCTTACCATCTTCCAAGACGCCGCGAGCGTCCTGAAAGATGGCCGATCTTACGTCAAGCTTAACTCAGGCAATCACCGTCAGGCCGCTTTCGTGGCCCGACAGGACTGCATCCGGCGTGGAAAGGAAGACCAGCGCCGGGGCGCTGCCGGCGAGCGGCTCCCACGTCAACCCGTCGCGCGACGACCATAGCTGCGTCTCGTCGCTGAGCAGCCAGCCGTCGGAGACCGCGGCGAGCGCGTTGATCTGCGTGGGCGCCTGCGGCACATGCACAAAGCTATGCCCGCCGTCCGTCGAGCGGAAGAGACCGTCGCCTTCCGCCCCTGCCAGGACGATGCCTGTCGCATGAAAATCTGCGCCGACGGCAATCGCTTGATAGACCGCTTCGGGGCTATCCGCACGCTTCCAGCCGCGCCCGCCATTGGGCGAATAGTAGATGCCCTCTTCAGTGCCCGCAAAGACCGCTTGCCATCGAGGCCAAGCCGTCTGCGGCGCAGGCGGCGCCCAGGCCACAGCCAGCACGGTGAAGCTGCGCAGGCCGAAGTTGTTGGTGAACCAGTGGCGGCCGCGATTGGTCGTGCGCAGAATGCCGCCGCCGTCCGTGCCGGCGAGGATCACGCCCGTCTGCTCCACCAGCGGGTCGGCGGAAAGCGTCACCACCGGGGCCTCGACGTTGTCCATCCAGCCGGCCTGCCAATCGGCGCCCTGCTGCAAGCTATAGGCAACGCCATGCGGCAGGCCGCCCACCAACACGCGGTCGTGGATGGCGCAGCAGCAGTACAGATTTTCTTGCGGCTGCGGCACAACTTGCAGCGCGCCGTCTACATATTGAAACAGCCCCTCGGGGCCGGCGGCCCATACAGAGCCATCGCTGTTCGACAAAGAAAGTATGATCGTCATATCTCACTCACGGTGCGAATGATTGTTCCGGGTTTTTGTGGTAGACGATGGTATCGGTGGTCAGCGCCATCAAGGCCGCGCTGGCTGCGGTGCGCAGGACCGTGGTCAACACATCGGTCACGTCCAGCACGCCCGCTTCATAGGCGTCCACCACGCGCCCGCTGATCACATCGTAGGTGGCGTTCGGACCGGCCTCTTGCACCCGGTCCATGATCACGCCGGCAGAGGGCACGTGCGCGTTTTCGAGGATCTGGCGGAACGGCGCGCTCAAGGCCCGGCGTACAACCTCCACGCCGAAGGCTACGTCGTCTTCCGCCTCCACCTCGTCCAGAGCCGGAATGCAGTGGAAGAAGGCGGCGCCGCCGCCCGGCGCCACACCGCCGCGCTGTGCAAAGGAGAGGACCTTGAGCGCGCGCTCGGCACTCTGTGCCAACACCTCGCGATCGTATTTGCTGTCCGTGCCGATCTTGAGTACGCCCATGCCGCCGCTCATGGCGCTCAGGCGCTTCACGATCTGCGGCCGCGCTTCGTCGTCCAGCGTCATTTTCGCCAGCTTAGCGCGCAACTCCGCCGCCTTCGCCTGCACCTCTGCCGACGGGCGGTCGGACACAATGTGCAACATATCGCTGCCGAACTCGGCGCGGATCACATGTACCAGCTCCTCCACGCCCACCATGTTCAGCGGTTTCTCCCACACACGGCCCAGCACGGTAGCGCCGGTCAACATGGCGAGGTCGTCATAGGCCTCGCGCCGCGCGTCGCCCACATCTTTGAATGTAACGCCCGTGATCGTCAGCTTGCGCGCCTTGCTTTTCTCTTCGCCGCCGTCTGCATCGCTACTCGGTTTCCCATTGTCCGATGCGTTAGCAGCGCCGCGGCTGTTGGCGACCATCACGCCGATCACCTCGTCGCTGAAACTGCCCGCCACGATCGTCAGCGATTTGGCTTCGGTCTTGAGCGTCGCCTCCAGAATGGCGACAATCTGCTCCAGCCGGTCGACCTTGCCGTCGACAAGTACAATTGCGCCAGCGGGTAAGACGGCGCGCTTCTGCGTGGCGTCCGTGTAGAGATACATGCTGGCGATCTGCGCTCGATAGTTGGCCCCCGGATGGTACGCGCGGAACAGATAGGATGCCACATATTTCTCGATGCTGACGTGCGCTTCCGGCCCGAGCAGATAGCTCATCTCGCCCAGCAGCGCCGCCACTTCGCGCTCGCGAATCACGGTGAGCGCGACATTGGCGAGTTCATTCTCATTTGTCACGGGCCGCGCCTGCGCCTCGAGCGCGGCGATGGCCTTCGCTACGCCCAAGTCCACGCCCTTGGATAGCCGCATGGCGTTGATGCCCGCGGCGGTCATGCGCATGGCTTCGAGGTAGAGCGCGCGCGTGAGCACCGCGGCCGTGGCCCCGCCGTCGCCCGCGCGCTGCACCACGCGCCATACCATGCTGCGCATGAGCATCGCGCCCACGTCCATGCGCGGGTCGCCCAAATTGAGAATACGGCGCGTAGCGGTAGCCGAATCATCCAGCAATTCCGTCTTGTGGGTCGAATCCCGCTCGTTGGCGACGACGCCGCCGATTGGCCCCAAAGTCGGCGCCAACAGATCAGCCATCACATTGATGCCCAGAGTGAAGTGCTGTGTCGTTTTTGGTTGTCCAATTACTTTTGGCTTTGGCATATTGTCCCTTCGCACACAATCAACCACGGTCGCCCTAACGATCTCTCCGCACCAACAAACTTGCGTGGGGCGACAAATGAGTTCGTTTGGCAAAAGTTTCATCGGCTGCTAACCCACAGCCATCACTACCCAGGCTTCCGGTCCGCTCAGTTCGAGGACGCATCGGCTAAGTTGGAAGGGCGCTGCACGCCCGGGCGCTGCGGAGTTCAAGCGCTGCGTGCATCCATGCCGTCGGAGCAGAGTGAGGAACCGCTTTCTAGAACTTGATACAAATAGCTTACGCAGGCGTTGATCAGGAAGAGCAGATCACGCGTGAATTCTACCAGTATCTCCACCTCATGCAAAAATCCCAAGGTGACACACATCCCCTAGCGTCTCCACCTGCCAGCGCGCCGCCCAGGCGGAGACCACGCTGATGCTGCAATTGCGGATCACAAAGGCATTGCGTGAGTCCATGGGCGCGCCCAACAGATGGTTCAAGTAGATGTACAGAAAGCCTGTGTGCCCCACCACCGCCACCTGTTGGCGCGGATGGCGCTCCGCCAGTTCCTGCATCGCCGCCAGCGCGCGCGCCAACACCTGGCGCCGACTCTCTCCGCCGGGCAGGATATAGTCCGCGCCCGTCTCGCTCTTGTGTTGTTGATAGACTTCCGGATAGCGCTGTCGTGCCTCGACGCTGGTCAGGCCCTCGAAGACGCCGTGGTTGCGCTCGCGCAGACGCGCATCTGTACGCACGGAGAGGCCCACTGCCCGCTCGATGTAGCCCGCCGTGGCAAGACAGCGCCCCAGGTCGCTGGCGTAGAGCGCGTCGACGCGCACATTGCGCAGCCTGCCGGCGACGGCTTCCGCCTGCGCCGCGCCCTCGCGCGTGAGCGGGCTGTCTTGCTGTCCCTGATACCTGCCCTCGGAGTTCCACTGAGTTTGTGCGTGGCGCACGAGGATGAAACGCGTCGCTTCCGAATCCAATTGTCTTCTCATTTCCACGTGATGACGGAATAGTTCATTCGCTCGGCAGCGCACCGTCGCGCAGCGACTCGCCCGATTGAATCGCGATCTCCTCCACCCACAGCGCGCCCGCGCCGGCGACATCTATACACACCTCCAGCGGCCCATTTCCCTGCGCTTCATTCATTATGTCGAGTTCAACGCGTTCGCCTTGCGGAGCCGGCGGCAGAGTTGCGCGCGCCGCTCCGTCCGCCGCGACAAGTTCAGCCTCCACGCCCGGCGTCGTGCCATAGCGCAGCGCGACGTACATCTGCGCGGCGGGATGTTGGATCGCAAAACAGGCGACGCCGCTATTCACATCACGCGCAAACCCTTCGCCCCGCTGCAGCAGCGGCCCCCAGTTCTGCGCATCCAGGACCACGTAGGGCTGAGGCACGGCCGGCGGCACGCGGTAGACGGTCAGCCGCTCGTCCGTGTAAAGCGGCGTCTGCCCGGCGAAGACCTCGGCGGCGATGGCCTCAGTCACGATGCGCTCGTCCCCCCCCGGCATCTTGTAACGGTCGAGCGCCACGTACTCGACGCCGAGGTCGTCCAGCGTGGTCAACCCGACGCGTGCAGGCTCGTCCGCCAGGATATCCGGCCCCAGGCGGCGCAGGCGCTGCAAAAGCGACACGCGCTCCGTCAACGTGCGCGGGTCGTCGCGGCTGATGTAGGCCACCGTAAGCGGGCGTCGATGCACCGTCTGATAGAGCAGATAGCCGGGCCGGTCATAGTTCATGGGCAAATTGAGGACCGCGCCGCCGCCCGGCTCATTCGCCAACTGCGCATAGAATGCCGGCGTGTCCGGCGGGCTGAGCGGATACGGCGCGACCCAGGATTCAGCCAGCACCAGAGCGGCAGCCAGCCCGGCTACGCCGACGCCCGCCGCCGGTCGCAGGCGGCGCGTCAGCACGTGCAAGCCCATGCCCGCCAGCAGAGCGACGCAGAGCTGCACCATCAGGGCGTAGCGGCTGACGCTGCGACTGATGCGCATAAAGGGCACCCAGCGGTTGAGCGCTGCGAAGGGCGTCCA
>JBBSBO010000112.1:0-7082 GCA_038251215.1 Caldilineales bacterium | reverse complement strand
GGGAGTCGATGTCTCCGCATCGGGCAGAAGAAAGATAGCTTCTAGCTGGGTATTAGGCGGCAGCTTGGGCAACCCCATCAAATTGCCCTGAGCGTCAGTTTTCAATATCACGCGTTCAGCTTGCATCGGCGACACTCCTTTCGTAATGATTATCGATAGCAGATATGCGAAGAAAAGCAGCTAGTCAAGCGGACGAGACATAAACAAGATCAAGATCATCAACTTAATCCAGCGTCATGATTTTACCATTCATGTATACTGTTTGGCATGTCCCAAATTGATGGCGGCGAGCAGGCTTTGCGCCGGGCCTGGCGCACGCCTGATCGTCCCCTGTGCGCCCAAGTTCACGGTCGCGGCGATTTGGCGAGTGTACGGCGATGCTGGCAAACTGAACGGGCGCTTCAATGCCGGGTGGCCAAGTGGTCTTGCGCGGTGTGAATCGGCTGGCTAGGTTCAATTGATCAGGAAGAGTTGGTTGAAAGCTGGTTGAGGGAAAAAATCGGATATGGGCGTTACGGCGGGCGTGTCAAGTGTCAAGAGTGTGAAGAGTGCGGCGGATGTCCCGGCAGTTGCGGCGCAGAGCAGAACGGCGCGCGCGGCAGCCGGCCCGGCGTGGGCGGGATGGGCCTTTGCCCTGGCGGCTATCACCGCCTTCAGCATCGCCACGCCGATTGTGCGGGCGGCGCTGGTGCGGGGCATGGACCCCAACGCGCTGCTCATGAGCCGTATGATGATTGCGACGTTGGCGATGGGCGTGACGATTGGCATATCCAACCCGGCGCGGCTGCGCATCGGGCGGCGCGCCGGCCTGATCGGACTGGGCGCAGGGCTGATCAACGCCTTCGGCATGGTCTGCTATTTTATGGGCCTCACCTATCTGGAATCTTCCATGGCGGCCATGCTGATTGCGCTCAGCCCGCTGGCGGTGCTCAGCCTGCTGGCGCTGCGCGGCGAGAAGGTGACCTATCGTCACGCCGTGCGCCTGGCTTTGGCGCTGGCGGGCGTCTATCTGCTGATTGGGCCGGGCGGGCAGGTCAGCATGGTGGGCGTCGGCTTAATCCTGGTGGCTCTGTTCTGCTTTGCCTTGCAATTGGTGGTGATGCAGTGGTATCTGCTGGAATGTGACGCGCGGGCGGTCACCTTCTATGTCCTCGTGGGCATGACTGTAGGCGTGGCGGGCTGGTGGTTGGCGAAGGGCATGCCCTGGCAGACGCCGGGGGCGACGGGCTGGATCACGATCTTCGTCTTGGCGGTGGTGAGCACCTATGCCGCGCGCCTACTGCACTTCAGCGCAGTCATGCGCATCGGCGGCGGGCAGACGTCGATGCTCTCGCCCGTGGAGACGCTGCTGGCTGTGGTCTGGTCGATGCTCTTCCTCGGCGAGCGGTTGACGCCGATCCAGCTGGTCGGCGGCGTGCTCATTCTCGCCAGCGCGGTGCTGGCGATCCAGCGCATGAAACGCGGGCGGCACCGTCCACGCTGGCGCGTGTGGGCGCGCACCTAGGCTTGCCGGTTGAACTTGAGCCGGCGGTCTTCACTTTAACCAGGAGTTTGCAGCAGGCAAGCCAATGATGCGAACGGTAACGGCTACCCGCTATATTACGCCGCTGCGCGAGGGCGGTTCGCTGCCCGCCGTGGTGGAGGCGGACGACGGCGAGCTTTATGTGATGAAGTTTTGGGGCGCCGGGCAGGGCACGAAGGCGCTGATCGCCGAGTTGGTGGCGGGCGAGATCGCGCGCGACCTGGGCTTGTTGGTCCCCGAAATCGTCTTTATGGAGCTGGACAGCAAGCTGGGGCGCTCGGAACCCGACCCCGAGATCCAGGATCTGCTGCGCGCCAGCGAGGGACTGAACCTGGGGCTGCGCTATTTGCCCAGCGCCTTCGCCTTCAATCCGCTGCTACGACCCTCGCCCGAGGCGCAGCTTGCCTCGCTGGTGGTGTGGTTCGATGCCTATGTCACCAACGTCGACCGCACGCCGCGCAACGTTAATTTACTGCTGTGGCAGAACAAGCTGTGGCTGATCGACCACGGGGCCGCGCTCTACTTTCACCACGACTGGTCCAACTATCTGGAGCGCAGCCGCACGCCCTTCCCCTTGATCCGCCAGCATACGCTGCTGGAATATGCCGGCGACCTGGCGCAGGCGGACCGATTCGCCAAAACCGTGTTGTCGCCGGAAAGGCTGATTGCAGTGGTCGACCTTATTCCCAGCCACTGGCTGGGCGACGAGCCGGCCTTCGACACCTGCCGCGAGCATCGCGCGGCGTATCTGGAATACCTCCTAAGCCGCTTGGACGCGTCCTCCGTCTTTGTGGACGAGGCGATCTATGCCCGATCTCAGCTCGTATGATTATGCGTTCATCCGGGTTGTGCCTTGCCAAGCGCGCGGCGAGTTCGTCAACGTGGGCGTGATTGTCTTTTGCCGCACGCAGCGCTTCTTGGCCGCGGCGATTGAGGTGGACGAGGCGCGGCTGCACGCCCTGGCACCCGAGCTGGACGTGGACGCCGTGCGCCGCCATGTGGCGCTGATCCCGCAGATCTGCGCGGGGCACGGACCGATCGGCGCGCTGGGCCAGGCGGAAAGCTTCCACTGGCTGGTCGCGCCCCATAACACAGTGGTGCAAGCCTCGCCCGTGCATTGCGGGCTGTGCGTCGACCCGGCGCAGGCGCTGGCGCCGCTCTTGGCCGCGGCCGTGGGCGCACCAATCTGAAATCCATTTAGGCGGAATTCGAGTAGAGAGTAGCGGTCGTCAGTCCCGTAGCTCGCTGGGGTTCCAGTCGCTGTGGCGGCTGACGGCGGTGGGCAGCGCGCCCACGCGTGCGGCGGTGCTGAGCACGTTCGCCAGGTTGTCGCCGCGGCGAATGCGATAGGAGGTGATGCCGCCCGCCTCCAGTTCGGCCAAGAGCGGGGCGTAGTTTTGGCTGCGGCCAAAGCTGTTGCCGTCGATCACGACGGCGATGCTATGCACCCCGCGGCGCTGGATATGCTGCAACGCCACCGCCCATTCCGCGGTCGGGTCGGCGCTGATGGCGAGGACCGTGTCGTTGCGGTTGAGGCGGATGCCGTCGGTGGCGATCAGGTGACCGAAGGGCAGGTCGCCCGCCGCGCTGACCACGGCTAAGGACTCCATGATCTTGTTGAGCTGGCGCTCGCCGCGATCCGCCTGGATAAACTCGCGGTTGCGGCCGTGGCAGCTCAGGCCGACGGCGCGGTTGCGCATGATGAAGTAGCGCGCCAGGCTGGCGGTGGCGCTGACCGCGTATTCGGTGGTGATGGGCGGCAGTTCGTAGCTCGTTTTGCGCTGGCGCAGGCTGTGCAGGGCGAAGAGGCCCGGCTCCGGCGGGGGCGGCGCCCAGGGCAGCCCGGCCTCGCCCGCGCGGTTGAGATCGAGGTAGAGCCAGATGTCGGCGGTGGGGTCCAGCTCGAACTCTTTGGCCATCAGCCGCCGCGTGCGCGCGGTGGTAGGCCAGTGGATGCGGTTGAGGCTGTCGCCCGGCGCGTAATCGCGCACGCCCGCCACGTTGGTCGTGATCTGGTAGGTGCGGCGGTGGCGCGCCTCGCCGCCGGACAGATGCGAGATGGACGGCTCGAAGGACGCCAGGTCGACGACCAGCGGATAGACGATGATGTAGCCGGTGGTTTCGATGCGCTCTTCGACGTGAAAGATGCCGAGCGGGTCGCCGCTGTGCAGCGAGAGCGGCCCGAGGCGAAAGCGCCCGCGCTGGGTGCAGAGGGTGCGCACTTGCCAGCGCTGGCTGCTTTGACGGGCGAGATTGCTGACCACGCGGCTGGCGTCGTGCCAGGGCAGCGTCGAGTCGTCCTTTACTTCCAGCCACAGCTTGGTCACGCGCCCGCGGTTGGTGACTTCGATCTGCTCTTCGGCATATTGGCCCACTTGGCTGCGCCGGGTGCGGGTGATGCGGCGCAAGGCGATGCCGCGCAGACTGAACCAAGCCCAGGCATAGCTGAAGGCGAGCACAAAGGTGAGCAGATAGGCGATATTGAACGCGAGGCCGCGGCCGCTGTTGAAGGCCAAAATCCAGGCGGCGACCGTGGCGGCGATCAGAAAGACGAGACGAGAGGACATGCAGGCTCCGGTCAACAGGCTCCGGCGACGCAACGCCTGCGCCACAGCGCAGACCTAAAGCGCAGACGAGGGCTGGCGCGCGGGCGCCTAGCGCACTCTGGCGCGGGCGCCCGGAACCGGCGTGTTCTTGAGCGTATCCTCGATCACCTGGCGCGCGGTGACGTTTTTAATGCGCGCCGACGGGCTGATGATCAGGCGGTGCGCCAGCGTGGGCACGGCGAGCAGCTTGACATCGTCCGGCACGACGAAGTCGCGGCTCTCCAGGGCGGCCCAGGCGCGCGCCCCGGAAAAAAGGGCGAGGCTGCCGCGCGGGCTGGCGCCCAGATAAATGTCGGGGTGCTCGCGCGTGGCGGCGACCAAGTCGACAATGTAGGCCTTGACCAGGTCGTCGACATACACCTGGCGCATGGCCCGCTGCGCCTCGACCAATTCTTCCACCGACACCACCTGCTCCAAGTCCTGGATGGGGTGATGGTCCGCCTGGCGGTTGAGCACGTCGATCTCGTGCGCCTTGCTGGGGTAGCCCAGATGGATGCGGATCATGAAGCGGTCGATCTGCGCTTCGGGCAGGGGGAAGGTGCCTTCGTACTCGATGGGGTTCTGGGTGGCGAGCACGAGGAAGGGTCGCGCCATGGGGTAGGTCACGCCGTCCACGGTGATCTGGCGCTCTTCCATGGCCTCGAGCAGGGCGGACTGGGTCTTGGGCGTGGCGCGGTTGATCTCGTCGGTCAGCACGATCTGGGCCATGATCGGGCCGGGGCGAAACTCGAACTCCATGGTCTTTTGGTTGTAGATGCTGACGCCGGTGACGTCGCTGGGCAGCATATCCGGCGTGAACTGGATGCGGCGAAAGGTGCAGCCGATGCTGCGCGCGATGGCGCGCGCCAACATGGTCTTGCCCACGCCCGGCACATCTTCGATCAGCAGATGCCCCTCGCTGAAGAGCGCCACCAGCGTCAGGCGGATCTCGTGGTCCTTGCCGATAATGATCTTCTGGACGTTGCTCAGAACTCGTTCGCCAATTGTTTGGGCAATTTGCATCCTATACCTCGTCAACCGTCAACGGTGATCCGTGTGCGATAATCAGCGTGTTCCGCAACCAGATGGGCGGGGCCTTGTCCTTTTCCATGCGCCCTTTCCCATGCGCTGCCCATGTACCATAGGGGCAGCCGGCCTGAAATGGTGTACGCCGCCGTACAAAGGCCCGCAATTCGCGGCATTCCGCCGGGCGCACGGAGAGAAGACCCGCGAAAACAGTGCGCGCGTTAGAATACGATACCGTATTTGCGCGCCGCAAGCAAGAAAAACCTGTGTGAGAAGAAAATGTTGTAGGCCGCGCGCGTGATCTTCGCAGGGAGGCAGTGTTCGACAAGCGCCGGTGCATGTCGCTATAATGGGTGAGCAGAGAGTCACAGAGATCTTCACGGAAGTCAACGACCGGCGCATGCTCCATCGAGCGTAGGCTAGAGTGTAGGCATTCACATGGAGTTACACGAATACCCCCGACCGGCGAACGATACCGGCATTGGCATCCACTGGACGGCAGGCTTCGCCTCGGCGGTGGGCATGAGCGCCATCCGCGAGTTTTGGCTGCCCGAGCTTAAGGCGATGGGCGTCAAGTGGGTGAAGATCTTCAACCACGACGGCGCCATCGACTTTGCCGAACTGCTCTTGGCCGAGGACATCATGCCGGTCGTGCGCATCTTCCGCCCCAGCCCCAACCCAGGCACGCTCGACATCCGCGAGTTGGTACACTTGGACGCGCTCGTGCGTGTGGGCGTGCGCTACTTCGAGTTCAACAGCGAGCCGGACCTCGATTCGGAGTGGAAGGGCGGGCGCGTGCCGGCGAATGGGCTGGACCTCGTGGTCGACCACGCTATCGTCAACATGGAGACGATCCTGGAGCGCGGCGGTATGCCCGCCGTGCCCGCCGTCTCTAACGGCAGCCGCTGGGATTTGGTGGGCCGCATCGTGGCGCGCGGGCGCAAGGACCTCTTCAGCGGGCCGGTGTGGCAGGCGATCCACAGCTATGCGCAGAATCGCCCGCTCGACTACCCCTACGACATCGGCAACCAGGAGGGGGCGGCCTATACCCCGCGCTTCTATCAGGCGCTGGCTGCCGAGACATGGGGCGAGGACGCCTGGCGCGGCCGCTCGCTGGCGGACGTCAACCGGCTGCGCGCCGAGCGGCGCAACCCCGGCGCGACGATCATGGACGACCACGCCTGTTGGCTGGCCTATGAGCGCTTCGACGCCGTCAACCGCCGCCACTTGGGCCACAGCATCCCCATTCTGGCGACCGAGTGCGGCTACCTGGTGGGCGAGGACACAGACCCGCGTTACCCCGCCACCACGCCCGACCTGCACATGGCGCAGACGCTGGAGGCCTGCCGCGTGATGATGGGCGTAAGCGAACGCTTTGCCGCGGCGCCGCCCTATTTCTTCTGCGCCGCCTTTTGGCTGATGGGCAATAACCTGTTGGGCAACAGCAGCGCGTGGTGCGAACCTCATGCCTGGTACAGCGAACGTTGGCCCGGTAAACGGCTGCCCATCGTCCACACGCTCAAGGCCGAGCCGAAGCAGGTGCGCCGCTGGCAAGGCTCCACGCCGGTGGGCGCGCGCAGCATGTTGCGCGGCGCCATCCTGCACGCGGGCGATCGCCGCAACCTGGTGCTGGAAAAGGGCGGCGAAGTGGCCGCGCGCGCGGTGTTGGATGCCCACAGCCGCTATGTGATGCGCGACCTGCTGCCCGGCAACTACATCTTGCGCGTGGAGGACACGAGCGTTTCGCAGCCGATCAGCCTGGCCCCGGGCCAAGAGGAGGCCATCCTCAACCTCGACCTCAGCGAGATCGCGCCGGAGACGAGCGCGGGCGCGGTGCGCGGGCGCGTGCGCGGGGGCGCGGGCGCAGTTGTGATGTTGCTGCGCCCCAGCGACGGCGAAGAATGGGTGACGATGGCGCACGACGACGGCGGCTTTCGCTTTGTGGACCT
>JBBSBO010000111.1:0-7084 GCA_038251215.1 Caldilineales bacterium | reverse complement strand
CGCACCATCGGCCACGTGCGCGCCGTCGACGGGGTCGACCTGCATGTCTTCGAGGGCGAAACGCTCGGCCTTGTCGGCGAGTCAGGCTGCGGCAAAACGACTACAGGCCGCCTGATCCTGCGCGCCATGCAGCCGACCCAGGGCGAGATCTTCTTCCGCAACCAGGCGGATGAGATGGTCAATATCGCCACCCTCTCGGAGCAGAAGCTCAAAGACTATCGCCGCGATATGCAGATCATCTTCCAGGACCCGTATTCCTCGCTCAACCCGCGCATGACGGTCCTGGACATTATCAGCGAGCCGCTCGTGGTGCATGGCATGAAAGACCGCGACGCCATCCGCACGCGCGTCGTCGACCTGCTCGAAATGGTTGGCCTTAAGGCGCAGCACATGAACCGCTATCCCTACGCCTTCTCCGGCGGCCAACGCCAGCGACTCGGCATCGCTCGCGCTCTCGCGCTGCAACCCCGCCTCATCGTTGCCGACGAGCCGGTCTCCGCGCTGGACGTCTCGATCCAAGCGCAGGTAATCAACTTGCTCGAAGATCTGCAGAAGGAACACGGGCTGACCTATCTCTTCATCGCCCATGACCTTTCGGTCGTCGAACACATCAGCGACCGCGTCGCCGTCATGTATCTGGGCAAGATCGTCGAACTCTCCAATGTCGACGCCCTCTTCGATGAGCCGCTGCACCCCTACAGCGAAGCGCTCCTCTCCGCCGTGCCACGTACGGACCCGGACAACAAGTCGCAGCGCATCCTCCTTCCCGGCGACGTGCCCAGCCCCGCCAACCCGCCTTCCGGCTGCAAATTCCACCCGCGCTGCCGCTATGCTAAGGCTATCTGTGCGCAAGACGAGCCGGAATTGCGCGAGATTCAGCCGGGCCATTTCGCCGCCTGTCACTTCGCCGAAGATCTGGATCTGAACGGCATCGACTCGCTCAACTGACTGGGCGCCGCTTTTCACGTTTTTCGCCGCGATAGACCAATCGGGCGAATGAGGCGCGTCCCGGTTACGCCGCGAGCCGCAGACTGCACCATGTGCAGGCGTCCGTGCTACAATAAGCTCAGCATTATCCAATATCCGCCTTGACTTCACATGCCGGCCGGCTGCAACGCACCTGCGCTCGCCAATCTCCGGCCAAGAAAAGGGATCCAAACCATGGCGCTTGACCGTCAATCACTTCGCAAGACCATTCATGATATGTATGTGCAAGAACACAATGACCTCGGCATCGACGGAACTTACCGGCTGCTCGACGAAGCTCGCCGCTGGGACCTCTCCGGCACGCTCAAGGAGGGCGGAGTGGTCGTCTTTCCCCATGCCGGCGTCGCCGACTGCGGCCATCAGATCGCCGCAGCCGTCCATGCATGTCTCGACAGCGGCGCCGACCGCGTGATCGTGGTCAGCGTGCTGCACGCTTTCAACGATGAAATGGAGTCCGCCCGAGTGCGCGTGGCGCATGGCGGCGATCCCAGCCAAGAAGAACTGTGGGGCATTCAGGGCACAGGCATCGAAGGCCCGCGGCAAGAATGGCGCGGCGACCACGCCCTCTTCAGCTGGCGCCACTTCTGGGAAGCCGAAACCGCGCGCCGCGGCATCTCCGGCCCGCAGGTCTTCGAGCGCTATCCCTACCTGGCAGGCGGCAAGCCGGAAATCCTCCCCGGCATCGATGAGTTGGCACGCCTGGCTGAAGACGCCGTGATTGTCTCCACGGCGGACCCCTTTCACCACGGCATCGGCTACAACACACCTCCCGACCAGGCTCTCTATCCGCTGGAAGGCGGGCTGGACGCCGCCCGCGCCGGCATTCAGGAAGGCATCGACCTGCTCGCCGCGGGCGACTACTGGGGCTACAACCAGCACTGCGTCACCGCCAAGAGCGACGCACGCGACGCCGGTCAGGTCTTCCGCTACATCCGCGGCCCCATGTCCGGGCGCATTCTCGACCTTACCTACACCGATTCAGCCGCCATGTACAACTCACCGCCGCCCACATGGGTCGCCGGCGCGCTGATC
This sequence comes from Caldilineales bacterium, assembly GCA_038251215.1. Lineage (GTDB taxonomy): Bacteria > Chloroflexota > Anaerolineae > Caldilineales > Caldilineaceae > JASGTU01. The sequence goes on along the minus strand of JBBSBO010000111.1, from coordinate 5,065 downwards.
GACTGGCAGCTCGACAAGTAGCTGCTGCTCTAAACGGTTAAGTGACTCTGGACCAGGGAGCGTTCCGATGAAGCGACTGACCATCCTGCGTCATGCCAAAGCCGAACTTCCGGAGAAGCATCCCAGCGATTTCGTGCGTCCGCTCACCAAGCGCGGCGAAAAAGACGCACTGATCACGGCCGCTTTTCTGGCGCAGCTCGACCCGCGCATCGACTGGATCCTCAGCTCGCCCGCGCTGCGCGCGGAGCAGACGGCGAAAACCGTCGCCAAACGCCTATCCGGCAACGTACCGCCAGTGTACGATGCGCAGATCTACGAAGCGGATGCGAGCCTGTTGCTCGCGCTGCTGCGCGCCATCCCGCTGGAGCGCGAACATGCCCTCCTTATCGGTCACAACCCCGCACTGGAGTCCCTCGTCGCGGGTCTATGCGCCGGTTCGCCCGACAACTTGGAATGTCGCCTGGCGACGTCCGGTCTGGCGCACCTGCAAATAGAAATTGCGTGGTGGGATCAGTTGCGTTGGGGAGCCGGCGTGTTGCAACTGCTCGTCACGCCGCGCATATTGCGTAAAGGCTAAGACGCACGGCCCCTGCCGCAATGGCTGTGCTGTGAGCAGAATATCAAATCGGGCTATCGGCTCCAATCCCGTAGAGCCGACAGCCCGATTTCTTAGTAGGCGCTAAGCTTACCGGCTGAGGTTTCCGCCTTTTCTCCGTTGCCGCCCGCGCCGACCATCACGCTGCGCACCGTCTCAAGCGCTTGCTCCACATCGCCTCGCGTGACTTCATAGTGCAGCACAGCGCGCAGCGTATTGGCGTTCGTCGGGCTGATCAACACGCCGGAGCCTTTCAACGCTGCCGCCAGCGCCGCGGCGGTCATGCCCTCGCGCGTCACGCGGAAGAAGACCATGTTCGTTTCGACCGTAGCGGAGTCCACATCGATGCCATCGATTCCGGCCAGCCCCTCCGCCAGGCGCTTGGCGTTGGCGTGATCGTCCGCCAGCCGCTCCACCATCTCGCTGATGGCAACAATGCCCGCCGCCGCCAAAATGCCCGCCTGCCGCATGCCGCCGCCCAGCACCTTACGATTGCGTCGCGCCTGGCGGATGAAGGCCGCGTCGCCGGCAATCACCGAACCGACCGGCGCAGCCAGCCCTTTGCTTAGGCAGACGGTCACGCTGTCCGCCTCGCGCACCAGGCGCGCCGGCGCCACGTCGAGCGCCACCGCGGCATTCCACAGCCGCGCCCCATCTACATGTAGCTTCAGGCCATGTCCATGCGCCAACGCGCCGACCGCGTCCATGTACTCTACGGACAGCGCCCGCCCACCACAGCGATTCTGCGTATTCTCCACGCATACCAACCGCGTGATCGGATAATGCTCGTTGTCTCCGCGAATGGCGCCGGTCACTTCGTCGAGGTCCAGCGTCCCATCCGGCAGATTGCGCAGCGTGCGCGACTGCACGCCGCCCAGGCCGGCCGCGCCGCCCTGCTCGTTCAGGAAGATATGAGCGCCGTCGCCCAGGATCATCTCATCCCCGCGTCCGCAGTGACTCAACACCGAGATCAAATTGCCCATCGTCCCGCTAGCCACAAAGACAGCGGCTTCCTTGCCCAGCATCTCCGCGCAGAGCGCCTCCAGCCGGTTGATCGTCGGGTCCTCGCCATACACATCGTCGCCCACTTCGGCCGTCGCCATCGCCTGACGCATAGCTTCCGTCGGCTTTGTCACGGTATCGCTGCGCAGATCAATCGGACTTCGTGTTGCCGTCATCTCGAGTTCTTCTCCTCTAGCTTATGCTGCTCATCGCCGCTATATATCCTGCGTCAGATCGATTAGGCCAATTCCCGGCCGTTAGCCCGCCAAGGTTTGTCGCGAAAAAATCACAAATCCCAGTACAACCAGGGTTGCAATCCACACCAAGACATACAACACCATCGCCCGATTAGCCTTCTCCTGCTCCACGCCTGTGCGCGGATGGATGCCCTTGAACAAGAAGACAATCTTGCTGGCGAGGTTCACGCTCGCTATATTGGCGGCGAGCAGAAGGCCAGCGCCGATGGCAAGGTTGATCTCGCCCTTGCCCAACATCAGCCCGAAAGTTGCCGCCGGCGGCAGCAGCGCTACGGCCACCATCACTCCCACCAGCACGCTCGACAGGCCGATGGTTACCGATAATGCCGCGGCTGCGCCCGAAACCAGCGCCAGCACAATCGACTCCAACCCCGGCTCCGTGCGCGAGATTATCTCCTGCCCTACCAATTCGGAGGGATAGACGAAGCCCAGCACGGCGGAAAGCCCCACCGCCAGTGCGATGCCCACGAAGAGCGCCTTAGCCGCCTTGCCCATCAGCGCGGTATCGCCCAGAGCAGTGCCCAAGCTCAGCGCCAAGTTCGGCCCCAACAGCGGCGCAATCACCATCGCGCCGATTAACACCGCCACATTGTTCTCGATTAGCCCGATAGCGGCCACGATCGTGGAAAGGACAATCAGCGTGATGAAGTCCCAATCCAAGCGCGCGTTTCTGCCCGCATCTTCCAGCAGCAGCTCGCGCGCGGCAACGGCGTCATCCAGCTCATCTTCTTCTTCTTTTAACTTAGGCAGCGCGACTTCCACATCCAGCACCAAGATGCGCGCCGTCGGCTGTGCGCCCAAGATGTTTTGCAGTGCATCCAGCGTAGACTGCAAGCGGTCTTCTACCACCAGCAGCCGGCTTTGCTGCATACCGTCCCCGCCGACCACGCCCAGGCGCAAATCCTCCGCCTTGACCTTTTCGGCCAACGCGGTCAACGTATCTGCGCTCCCTGACTCGGCGATCACCTCGACGTATTTCATGTGCACCCTGTCAGATAATTATCCATGGCGGCAAACAGTCGTTGCATATCGCGGTCGATCACCTCGCCCATGTGCGCAATGCGGAACGCCTTGCCCTTATACACGCCGTAGCCGTCGGAGATGGACATGTCGTCCTGCGCCAAGTGGGCGTTCAATTCTTTCACGCTGATGCCGCGCGTGTTGGTGATGTTCGTCACTGTCGGCGAACGATAGCCTGCTTCCGCCGCCGGCTCGAAACCGTGCGCCATCGCCCATGCCTGCGTTGCTGCGGCCAAGCGAGCATGCCGCGCGTAGCGCGCCTCCACGCCCTCCTCAAAGATATGGTCCAGCTGCACGCTCAGGGCCCGCATCAGCGAAATGGCGGGCGTCGCCGGGGTAGTATTCTTCAACAAGGATTTCTCCAAGTTGAGGAAATCGAAATACCAGCCGCGACCCGTCACCTCGGCCGCGCGCTCCAACACGCGGTCGCTCACCGCGCAAAAGGCCAACCCCGGGGGCAACGCCAGCGCCTTCTGCGAAGACGTCAGGCACACGTCCAGCCCCCACTCGTCAAAGGGAATCTTGACGCCGGCAAACGACGACACCGTGTCCGCCATTACGAGCGTGTGCGGGCTAAGCGCATGCACCACCGCCGCGATCTCCCCCAGGGGGCTGATCACGCCTGTGCTCGTCTCGTTGTGTACCACAGTGATGGCATCCACCGGCCCCGCCGCCAGCGCCTCTTCGAGGGCGCGCGCCACATGCTCCGCCTTGATCGCGCAGTTCCATTCCACGTCCGCGCGCATGGCCTCCTTGCCGCAGCCCAGCGATACTTGGTGCCACCGTTGCCCGAACGCGCCCGCGACAAAGTTCAGCACGCGCCCGCGCACGCCGTTGCGGATGGCAGCCTCGTGCAAGCCCGTGCCCGTGGTCGCCACGATGTACACGCGGTCATGAGTGTAGAACAGATCCTGCAGCTGACCTTCCACCTTGGCGAACATCGCCTCGAATTCGTCCGAGCGATGGCCGATCATCGGCGCCGCCTGCGCCGCCAACACATCGGGCAATACGTCCGTCGGCCCCGGAATAAAGAGCCGCTGCCACGGCTTACCCGTCCCACGCGCATCAGCTTGTTCTGTCACAGTGCGTTTCGCCTCCATGCAATCCATCGCCCAATCCCTCGCCGCCGCATGTTCATTCACCCCGAGCCATCCACCGCCCCATTGTGCCATCCCCGTGACCTCGCGTGCAATTCGCCTCAGTGTTCAACGTTTTGCTTGACGCTTTTCGCGTGCCGGACCGCTGTCGGACCGTCCGCATACGTTCCGCACAACCACGCCGTCAAGTCCAATCAAGCGGGAACATCGGCCAACGCTTCTTCGTTGCAATTCTGTATGACACGCGCACGTCTCTTATCCAAGTCAAGCCTATATATTGTACTTTTCGTACTCATCGCCCTGGCGGCGGCGGGCGGAGCGGTCTATGCCCTGCTGCTCGCCGATTTGCCGCCCGTCAGCGCCGCCGCACAGCACAGCGTTGTGCCCACCTCGCAGATCCTCGACCGCAACGGTCAATTGCTCTATGAGATCATCGACCCCAACGCCGGCAAGCAGATCGATCTCGACCTGGACGCGCTGCCTGCCGCCTGCGTGCAAGCCACGCTGGCGACCGAGGACAGCCGCTTTTTCCTCCATCCCGGCTTTGACCCCATTGCCATCGCCCGCGCCGCCTGGCAGAACCTCTCTGCCGACGGAGCCATCCGCAGCGGCGGCAGTACCCTCACCCAGCAGCTCGTCCGCATTCTCTTGCTGGACCCGTCCGAACGCTACGAACAGAGCCTGCGCCGAAAAATCCGCGAGGCGTATCTTGCCTGGCGCCTCGAGCAGGTCTACAGCAAAGACGAGTTGCTCGCGCTCTATCTGAACCAGAGTTATTACGGCAACTTCGCCTTCGGCCTAGAAGCCGCCGCGCAGACCTTCTTCGCCAAGCCCGCAGCCCAACTCAGCCGCGGCGAGTGCGCCTTGCTCGCCGGCCTCGTGCAATACCCAAGCGGCTACAACCCGCTCATCAACCCCGACATGGCTAAAGAACGCCAGCTCACCGTGCTGCGCCTGATGCGCGAGTCCGGCTATCTCTCGGCGGAGGAGGAAGCGCAGGTCGCCGCCGAGCCGCTCCGTTTCCGCTCCAGCCTCTTCCAGATCAACGCGCCGCACTTCGTGATGTACGTCCAGGACCTGCTCGTGCGCGACCT
>JBBSBO010000110.1:0-7115 GCA_038251215.1 Caldilineales bacterium | reverse complement strand
CACCGGGTCCACGCCCGCGGTCGGCTCGTCCAAAAAGAGTAGGCGCGGGTTGTGTACCGTGGCGCAGCCCAGGGCCAGGCGCTGCTTCCACCCGCCGGAAAGATGGCCGGCGAGTTGGCGCTCGCGCCCGGTCAGCCCCGCCATCGCCACCAACTCGCGCAGTCGCGCTTGGCGCGTGGCGCGCGGCACGTTGTACACGCTGGCATAGAACTCAAGATTCTCTCGGACGGTGAGGTCCTCATACAGCGCGAAACGCTGGCTCATATAGCCGATGCCCTGTTTGATCTGCTCGCCCTCGCGCAGAATGTCGAACCCCAGCACTGTCCCCGTCCCTGAAGTCGGCGTCAGGATGCCGCACAGCATGCGGATGATGGTGCTCTTGCCCGAACCGTTGGGACCGAGGAAGGCGAAGATCTCGCCCTGACGCACCGAGAACGTCACATCGTTCACGGCAACCAGTTCGCTAAAGCGCCGCGTCAAGTGATGTACGTCGATGATGGCGGGTGCCATGCCCGGAGTGATAACGGATGGCGTCATCAGGCGACCCGTTTCTGGAAACGCCACGCGCTCAGGCTAAAGATGATGATACTGAAAACGGCCAAAGCGAGAACCGGCGGCCAAAGCACGTCCATCCCCACTCCCTTCAGCATAATGCCGCGCAAGATCTGCAGATAATAGGTCATGGGCACGATCAGGCCGAGCTTCTGAATGATGAACGGCATGTTGTCGCGCGGGTACAAAAAGCCGGAAAGCAAAATCGACGGGATCATGATAAACATCGCCATCTGCGTCGCCTGACCTCCCGTCTGCGATAGCGTCGAGACCAACAGCCCCAGGCCGAGCGAACTGATCAGGAACAGCACCGAGAGCACGGCCAACAACACCAGGTCGCCGGCGATGTGAACGCCAAAAATCAGGCGGGCCGCCGCGAGCGTCGAGGCGGCGGCGGTCGAGGCAGTGACCGTGTACGGCAGAATCTTGCCGAGCATAAACTCCCATGTCCGGATCGGCGTCACGATGATCTGTTCCAGCGTACCCTGCTCGCGCTCGCGCACCACGGCATAGGCGGTCAGCAGCAGACTCTGAAAAGTCAGAATCAGGCCGATAATGCTTGGAACCATGAAGTTGACGCTCTTCATGCTCGGGTTATACAGCACCACGGGGCGCAGATCGATGCCGCCCACGAAACTGCCTGCGCCGCGCCGCGCCATCTGGGCGGACGCAATGCGCGCCGACTGGGATTGCGCTGCCGCTGCCGCCGCAAACGTAGCGGTGGACGCCACATTCGGGTCCGAGCCATCGACGATCAGCTGCGCCAGGCCGGTCTGCCCGCGCAGGATCTGATCGCCAAAGTCCGGCGGGATGTGCAGCGCCAGCTTGGCCGAACCCGCGTCGATGGCGTCGCTCAGTTCTTCCTGCGAGCGGGCGTGAGCCAGCACGTCAAAATAGCCGGTATTCTCGAAGGCCGCAATCAAAGCTCGGCTGTCGAAATCTTCCGATTCGTCATACACAATCATGGCCATGTGATCGATCACGGTGTTGACGCCATAGCCAAACAAAACGAGCATCATCACCGGCTGCACCAGCACCATCGCCAGCGTGCGCCGATCGCGGACGATCTGAATAAACTCCTTGCGCATCATGGCGAAGATTCGAGACAACATGGCGCGCCCTCGTCAATTCGCCGGGCTGAAATTGACGTCAGCCGGCATGCCCGGCTTGAGCGCCATGTCCGGGTTGTCCACGCGCAGATTCACGCCAAAGACCAGGTTCAACCGGTCGGCCTTGGTCTGCACATTGCGCGGGGTAAACTCGGCGCGTGGATTGATCGACGTGACGACCGCGCGAAAGGCGCGATCTGGGAACGGATCGGCGGTGACGACCACTTCCTGCCCCACCTGCACCCCCTCGCCGCCCAGGTCGCTTTCCAACACGTAGGCCGTCAGCTTCAGACTCGTCAGGTCGGCCACCGTCACGGCAGTCTGGCCTGGCGACGCCACTTCGCCCACGTGCATGGGCACGCGCGTCACCACGCCCGCAATCGGCGAGTGCAGTTGGTAGCGTGCGGCCTGAATCTCCAGTTGCTGGCGCGCGGCCAATGTCGCCTGCACGATCTGCACCTGGATCAGCGAGTCGTCCAGGCGCGCCACGATTTCGTCCGCCTGCACCGCCTGCCCCTCCTGCACAATCTCCACAATCCGACCGGCGACCTCGAAGGCTGCCAGCACCTCGTCCGCCTCCAGCGTGCCGGAGCCGGTCAGCGGGCCGGGCGGCTGCTCCCAGGGCCACACCCAGCCGGCAGGGTTGAACCACCAAAGCGCCGCCGCGCCCAGCAACAACAGCAGCACGCCCGCCGCCATGATGGGCCGGCGCGCGCGGTGAGGCTGCGGCGGCGTCTCGCTCAAGCTCAGCGCCTCCTCCCCCGTTCCCGGCGACAGTCGATATTGCGCAGCGGGCGACGGCGCTGGCGCAGGGCCGCTTGGTCGTGCGGAGGGCACGCCTGCGCCATTGGCCCCGCCCGTAGTGTCGACGCCGGTCTCTACGGTCGAATCGGTGGAATCTGTGCCCGCCATAGTTGGTCTTTCTAGGGTAGTCCTTGCGGCGCTTGAGAGGATGGCAAGATGCCGTGCAGCAAAATATCGATATACTCGGCTGCGATCTGCTCGTCATCGGGGGCCAGCAGACCATCAAACGCCGGTCGCAGCAAAATGAGCAGCACAAACATACCGAAAAAGGCTTGGGCGCGCGCCTGGGCCGAACCGGGTCGCAGCCTACCGTGAACCGCGTGCCGCTCAAACAGTTGGGTCAAGAGGGGCAAGAAGCGGCCAATACTGTGCGCCGAAGCGATTTGCGCCACGTCGGGATAGACCATCGCTTCGTAGAGCAGAAGCCGCACGATCCCGCTATATCTTTCCCCTTGTTCCAAGAGTACAGCGCCGATCCGCGCAAGTTGGGCCTGCACGTCTGCTTCGTCCTTTTCGGCTTGTGCGGCCTCTTCAGCGAGGGACGTGATCAGCGGTAAGCGCTGCATGAGCGCGGCAATCAGTTCGTCCTTGTTGCGAAAATGCCAGTGCAGCCCGGATAACGAGAGATCCGCTCGGGCGGCGATTTCCTCCAGCGTAGCGCCATGCATGCCCCGCTCGGCGACCGTCTCAAGCATTGCCTCGAGGATGCGCTCGCGCCCGGTGGGCGAATTCAGCGCGGCCCCCGACTTCACGCCCGCCGCGCTGAACAGTGCGGCCTTGTTGGCAAAGTAGCGGTACAGAGTCGCCCGGCTGATATGCGCCGCCGCCGCCACTTGGGCAATGGTGACATCGCTTTTCTCGGCGCCTTGGCTTTGTCCCTTTAGCAGATCACGGGTCACCGACAGGATGTGTTCGCGCGTCGATTTTTCGCTCATTGCTTGAGACTATGACACAAATACAGTACTGTCAATGCGGGAATGTATCGGGCCGCTCGGCGCCAAAAGCCTGTGGGAAGCCTACCGCAGCACGCGCACGTCGCCCTCGCGCCGCGTGATGCGCCGCGCGTCCGTCTCCTCCAGCACCGCCTGCACATACTTGCGGCTCGTGTCGAAGGCATCGCGCGCTTCAGCCAGCGTCATCGAGCCATGCGCCGTGATATGCTCGCGGACGCCCGCCGCCATCGCCTCGAACTCCTCGCGGCGGAAGATGACACCGCCGCCCAACTGCACGACGCGCCCCTGCTCGACCAACATCTCCAGCAACCGAGTGTCGCCGCCCAGCATATGCAGCAACTCTTGTGCATTGGGCGGCGCGTACTTGGCCGCAGCCAACGCGTGCAGCATCGCGTCCACGCGCCGCTCCTGGTCGGGCGTCAAACGCACGGCGTGCCCAGGCAGCCAAGCGCCGTTCTCGTCCGCGTCCACGGTCCCCGCCACCTGCGCCGCGTCGAGCAGGGCATTGAACAGCCGCAAGCTGACAGCCCGCCCCATTGATTCTTGCAAACCACCGCGCAGCTCGCCGCGCGGCATGGCGCGTCGCAGCGGATTCTCGTTGTGATATCCTGCCAGCGCCTGCGCCAAGCTCGCGCCGGCCTGCGCAGATTGCGCCGCGCTGACCAGCAGCGGCTCGGGCGCTAGGTCGACCTGCACGATCGCGCCCGCTGCCAGCAGCTCGGCGATCGCCTCGCGCGCGATGTTCACATCCAGGCCGCTGCCGCCGGCCAATTGCGCGGCGCTTTGGTATGGCGCACTCGTCAGGGCGTCGAGGATCAGCTCGTCCGGCGCGCCGCGCGCCAGCGTCCTAAAGCGCTCGAGTACGCGTGCATCAAAACGATGCCAGCGACGGCGCGGGTGCGCATTCAGCACCACGCCGCCGCCCAATGTACGGCTGGGCGAAGGCCGGCGCAAGATGAATCGATCGCCCGCCGCCACGACCGCCGGCTCGGCTAGGCGCAGTTGCAGCCAGCCGGACTCGCCAGGCTGGAGTTGTTCCACGCCGAGCAGCCGCACCTTCGCCGGCGTCTCCCCTGCTCCGGCGAAAAAGTCCGCCAGTGTGTTGTGGCGCAACGGCGTGCCGGCATCCGCCAGCAAGCGAAACGACACGTCGATCACCTGCGTCGGCTCGATGGAACCGGGCCGCACGACCACGTCGCCGCGGTGCAGTTCATCCACGCCCACACCGGTCAGGTTCATCGCCAAGCGGCTGCCGGGCCGGCCGCGCTCCATCTGCAACTTGTGCGATTGCAGCCCGCGAATGCGCGCGCTGCGCCTGGCGGGCAATATCTCCACGGCATCGCCTACGGCGAACGAGCCGTCCAGCAGCGTACCGGTGACAATCGTGCCGAAGCCGCTGAGGCTGAAAATGCGGTCAACGGGCAGGCGCGGGCGCGCCCGGTCGCGGCGCGGGGTCAACTGTGCCAAGAGACCCGCCAGTTTGGCGCGCAACTCGTCCAAGCCCGCGCCGGTGGTCGCGCTCACGCGCACCACCTCCGCCTCGGCGAAGCGCGTCTCCTGCAGCAGCTCCACAATGTCCAACTCCACCAAGTCCAGCCACTCGGCATCTTCCGCCAGGTCGATCTTGGTCATAACGACGAGCGCCGCAGGGACAGCCAGCAAGTCCAAAATGGCAAGGTGTTCGCGCGTCTGCGGCATCACCCCTTCGTCGGCCGCGATCACCAGCAGCGCAGCGTCCACCCCGCCCACGCCCGCCAACATGTTCTTGATAAAATCAATATGCCCGGGCACATCGACAATGCCGATGGCCTCGGGCATATTCTGTGGCACGCTATTTTGTGATATGTTCTGCGACGGGACGTCCAGGTCAAACCACGCAAAGCCGAGGTCGATGGTCATGCCCCGCGCTTTTTCTTCCTTCAGCCTGTCCGGGTCGATGCCGGTGAGCGCCCGCACCAACGTCGACTTGCCGTGGTCCACGTGCCCGGCAGTGCCTACAATGCGCACGGGCGATTTTCTGTGCAAGCGGCTGCGATGACTGTAGCGGCGGCGCTAGCCACGGCTGTTGCCGTTCTTCTGTTCGGCGGCCTCGCCCGTAATGATGCCCGTGGTGCGGCGCTGGCTGACCTGGCTGGCATACAACTCGGCGTTGCGCCGCTGTCGCTGCCATTCCTCTTCCATCGTACGCACCCGCTCGTCGCGTGTCTTGACCGCGCCCTGCATGCCTTCCAGCCACGACTGCGCCGTCATAAGGAAGTAGTTGCCGTAGGTCTCTTGCAGCTTCCACAACTGCTGCACCAGCGCCTCGTAGATCTTGAGATCATGGAGGATCGGCGGGAAGCGTTCCACCACCTCGCGATTGTACTTGTCCTGCTCCGACCACAGATGCTCCTGGCGCAGCTCAGCCTTGCGTCGCTTCTTCTCAAAGTCCTCGCGGAACTCGTCCATATCGCGGCGGATGCGCTCTTCCGCCAGCCGCTGCAATTCCTGCACCTGGCTCTGTTCACGCAGGATCAGGTCCTTGAACTCCTGCATCTCCTGCACGGCGCGCCGCGCCACTTCGATCTGCTGGCCAAAGGTCTGCACGCGCTCATAAGACTGGTTCACAAGCGATTTCTGGGCTTCGATCGTCTCTTGCCAGCGGGTAATCACCTGCTCTCGGTCGACCAGCGTGGCGCGGATCTTTTCCATAAAGACGCCCTGCTGCTCGCGCAAAATATCCACCTGCCCGGGCAGCTTTTCGATCTCGCCGGCCTGCTTGCGGATGTTCTCCTCCAGCACCGGCAGCCGTCCCGCCGCCGCCTCGACACGCTTGAAGAGTTCAACCGTCTCCTGCTGCAACTGCGCAATACGCTTGGTGTCGCTGGTGCGCTGCTCCGCCAGGAACGGGATCTGGCGCGTGCGCTCCTCGATCTCCTTTGCCAACGAACCGATCTGGTTGCGGATGCCCATGATCAGCTCGGAGAGGCGGTTATCTTCCACCGAGCGCATGTCAATCGATTCTTCCAGGCGCGTAATGCGCGGCAGCTCCTTGCGCACCTCGCTGATCTCACGGCTTAGGATCTCGCGATCGGCTAGGCGCGAGCGTTCGATCTCGCGTTGCCCTTGCACGCGGGCCTCTTCAATCCGCTCCACCATGCCCGTCACCTCGGACTTGGTGTTCTGGATGGCGTGCTCGATCTGTCCGAACTTCGTTAAATGCGCTTGAGTGCCCGCCAGCCGCCCCTCAAGCTCCTGAATGCGACGCGCTTGCTCCACAATGTCGGAGGACTGGGCCTCGATCCGCTGTTGCAGACGAGCGATTTCCGCCCGGTCGCGGCGATGCTCCTCGTCCAGCCAGTTCACCATCTGGGCGATTTGTGCAAGTTCCATGGGTATCCACCTTGGCTATGCAGAGTCTCCACAAGCTCTGTGAGTATGCATTATATCACAAAACGCCCGCCAACACGCGACAGTGCGCCCGCGCGGGCGCATTGTCGCGGCTGTCGCTCTTCATCGGACTGATCTCCGTTGCGTTGTCGCTCTCTCTAGGTGTGTTCCTCGGATTGCTCGCCGGATTTCTCCGCGGCTTCACCGAGATCTTCATCATGCGTCTGATGGACGTGATGCTCGCGCTTCCCAGTCTGCTGTTGGCGATCGCGGTGGTAGCAATCCTCGGTCCTGGCCTCATCAACGCGATGTATGCGATCGCGATCGT
>JBBSBO010000109.1:0-7130 GCA_038251215.1 Caldilineales bacterium | reverse complement strand
GTCGCGCGGGTAATCTAGGCGGCAACAGGCGCGGATGATACGCTCGGCGACATGGTGTTCTTTGTAGTTGGGGTGTTGCACGACGACGGGAGGCCATTCTGTAAGGTCCTGTGCGGTTGGCTCCGCAAGGCGGGGTCTGCGCGCACGCCCGTGCAGATAGCGCCAGGTTAACCATAGCGCCTGAAAACCGTATGCAGCAAGGCCAACTACACAGACGATGTAAATGGAATTTAGCAGAATGATCAGGAGGCGCATCCGAAAGCCTACCATCCTTCATGCTGTAGGGCGCGCATGGCGACAAGAACCTGTCAGCAAGCCAATGCACGCAAGATAATAGCAACAAAATGAGCCGACGTAGGGCCGCCGGCTCAACATCTGGGCATTATACGCAAAATGGATTGGTGAACAAAATTCGCCCCGCCGGGGCGGTGAGCGGCATTGTCTGCGCCGGGGCGATTGACGGCAGGACGGCAATAGGTCAGGTTACGCGTACGGGGCAGTGTCGTTTGTTGATAGTGCAGTAGTGCAGTCTTGATGCCGGGCGGCATTGTCCTTCACACTAGCAACTTCGGAAAGGCACGCATATGGCGAGGGAAGACGGATCCCAAGCAGGACAACCGGCGATCGATCCGGTTGGATTTGCCGGCTTGGTGGAAATGATCGGGCCGGACATGCCGGAAGTGGTGGTGGATATCGTGGACACGTATCGCGAGGAATCTACCGAACTGCTGGAAGTGGTGGCATCAGCGGCAGCGACGCAGGATGAAGCGGTCATGCTGCGCCCGGTACACAGCCTGAAGTCGAGCAGCGCCAGTGTCGGCGCGCTGGTCCTAGCGGGAATGTGCGCCGACCTGGAGCAGTACCTGCGCGGCATTGGCTCGCGCCGGGATATCGCCAAAGAGTTGGCCGCGATACAGGCGGAGTTCCAGCGTGTGGATGCGGAACTGGGGGTGTTGCGCGACGAGTTGGCGGGCGCCGGCGCTTAGGCGGGCCGCGGCGCGCATGGCGGGACACGCGGCGACTGACAACCACGAACAAGGGATTAGAGAAAAAACAAGCCGGCGCAACGCGCCGACTTGGCATATATTACTGTGTAGGTCCGCTGCGTCGTGCCGGCGCGAAAGCTAGGATTCGGCCTCTTCCAGCTTGCTATGCGCCACGATGTCGTCGGTGTACTGCTTGGGCACGGCCTCGTAGTGGTCGAACTCCATTGTGTAGAGGCCGCGGCCCTGTGTCATGGAGCGCAAGTCGGTGCCATAGCGCATGATTTCGGCCTGGGGCACCAGCGCGCGGATGACGGTACGGTTGCCCTTCTGCTCCATGCCAAGGACGCGCCCGCGGCGTGTGTTGAAGTCGCCCATGATGTCGCCCATGTATTCTTCGGGCACGGCGACTTCCAAGCGATAGATCGGCTCCAGCAAGACTGGGGTCGCCTGCTGCATCGCCAGCTTGAAGACCTCGCGGCCCGCCGTCTGGAAGGCGATATCCTTGGAATCGACCGGGTGCTCTTTGCCGTCGAAGACGATGGCCTTGACGTCGACCACGGGGAAGCCTGCGATCACGCCTGTGTCCAGCACCTGGCGCACGCCTTTTTCGATGGACGGCAGGAAGGAGGTGCTGATGGCGCCGCCGAAGACCTCGCTGACGTATTGGAAGCCTTCACCGCTTTCCAGCGGCTCTACGCGCATGTGTACCTCGGCGAACTGTCCGGCGCCGCCCGTCTGTTTCTTGTGGCGGTATTGCGCCGAGGCGGTGCGGCTAACCGTTTCCTGATAGGCGACCTTAGGAATGGCGGTCTCGACCTTCACGCCGAACTTTTGCTCCAGGCGGCGGATGGCGACGTCTACGTGGCTTTCGCCCATGCCCTGCAACACGTTCTGCTTGGTTGCGATCACATACTCCACGCGCAAGGTGGGGTCTTCTTCCGTCAGCGCGGAGAGCGATTGGCCCATCTTGGCGCTATCGGCTTTGGTGGCGGGCGTGACGGCGACGCCGTAGAGCGGCTGCGGGTATTCGGGGACGGGCAATGTCAGGCCGGAACCAACGGCGGTCAGCGTGTCGCCCGTCAGCACATTCTCCAGCTTCGTGACAACGCCGATGTCGCCCGCTACTAATTCATCCGTGGGCAACAGCTCCTTGCCGCGAACGTGGAAGAGGTTGGCAATGCGATCGTCGCTGCCGGTGCGCGGGTCGACGAGGTGGTCGTCTTTCTTGATCGTGCCGGAGAAGTTGCGGATGTAGTTCATACGACCGACATAGCGGTCGATGATCGTCTTGAAGACTTGGGCGACTGCCGGGCCGGCGGCGTCGTTGGACAGCTCGACTTGCTCGTCGCCTTTGTTCGCCGTGATCTTGCGCTCGTTGGGCGCAGGCACATAGCGCAGCAGCGCGGCAAGCAGGCGGTCCAGGCCAATGTCCGCAACGGCGGAGCCGCAGTAGACAGGCGTGATTTTGCAGTTCTTGACGCCCTGGTGCAGCCCGCGACGGACTTCCTCGGCGCTCAGTTCTTCGCCCTCTAGGTATTTCAAGATCAGCTCGTCGTCGGTTTCGGCGGCGGCTTCGATCAGGGCCATGCGCGCGGTCTCGACTTCTTCGAGCATATCTTCGGGGATGGGCGCTTCCTTGCCCTCTGCGCCCATGTATGCCTTGAGCGAAACCAGGCTGACAACGCCCTTGAGGTTTTCGGCCTCGCCGATCGGCAGTTGCAGCGGCAAGATCGTTGAACCGGGCAACGCCTCGCGCAGAGAATCAACTGCTTTTTGGAAGTTGGCGTTTTCACGGTCCATCTTGTTGACAAAGATGATACGCGGTTTTTGCAGGGCGTTGAGGCGATCCCATGCCAGTTCGGCGCCCACTTCGGCTCCGGCGACGCCATCGACCAGCAGGAGGCCGGCCTCAGCTGCGTGCAGACCGCTGACTACCTCGCTGACGAAATCCAGGTAGCCGGGCGTATCGAGAAGATTGATTTTGTTGTGGTCGAACACGAAGGGGATCACCGCGACATTGATCGAAATGCCGCGCCGGTGTTCTTCCGGGTCCCAGTCGGAGGCCGTTGACCCGTCCTCGATGCGCCCCAAGCGCGTGATCGCCTTTGTCCGGAAGAGCAGGGCCTCGCTCAGCGAGGTCTTTCCGGATCCGCCGTGACCCAGCAGAGCGACATTTCGGATCTGGTCTGTGCGGAAACTTGTCATGCGTCCTCCTACGAAAGCGTCATGGATTGGGGTATGGGCCGGAAAGGCGCGGGCAGTTTTGCCCTCTGGCCTGATAGGATCGGGTAGGTTTTTGAGCTGAATGAATTCGTTTCAGTTTGTGGGCGGTACACAGGAATCTTATCGGGAATCGTGCGAAATGATCTGACTCAGGCGCGACCCGCCGGTTTTTCGAGCCGCCTAACGATTCTACAGAAAAAGCCGCGGTCTGTCAACGAAACGACGCTGCGATCTGAATATCGATCGGTTGAGGCCTTTTGAGGAAAGGGGCAGAGGTATGTGGCAGGCGCAAGCGGTGCGATTTGCAGACGATTTTGAGAGGAGCGCGCACTCTGGTATTATCCGAGCAGAGTAGGTCGGCGCGAGCTTGGTCTAGGCGTGGCGGATCCGTCGCGGCGAGCCGTTTGCGGGGCCGGCGGCGCAGCCGCGTGACAACGTTGAACGGCGGGACACGGCATTTTTGTTGGGCCGTGGTCGGGCCACAGCCGGCGATATTTTTGCGCAGGTTGCCCCATCACCCAATCAATACAGTAGCGAAGGTTGTTCTGCATGTCGCCCGAATCGGTGACGAACTCCCAGGCCACACCCATTTCGCCAAAACCGGAGGCAAAATCTGCGCCCGCCGCGGGCGTTCGTCTGCTCCTGCTTTGTCATGCCGAAGGCATGCAAGATCGCTATGCCAATTTGCCGGTGATGAACACGGGGCTGACGGCTACGGGCTGGGAACAGGCCGAGAAGTTGGCGTTGTGGCTGCGCATCCACGAGCCGATCGACGCTCTCTTTTGCGGGTCTCTGTTGCAAAGTCGGCTGACGGCGCAGCGCGTCGGCCAGGCTCTGGGGCTAGCTGCCACCGTCTATCGCGACTTGCCGGCGTTGACGAGGCCGGCGGGCGCCCCATGCGCGCAGGACGATGAGGCCGGGCGACGACTCTCGCAGATTGGGCGGCAAGCCGCCGCGGCGGAGCAGGAGGACGGGCCGCGTGCGACGTTAATCCAGGCAATCGATAACCTGCTGGCGCAGAATTGGGGCCGCACCCTTGCACTGGTGACCAGCGCCGCCAACATTTCTGTGCTGCTGCACTATGTGCTTGGCTCGAAGTGCGCGGAAGTGAAGATTGCCCATACAAGTATCTCGGAGTTGAGCTACGCCGATGGCCTGTGGCGGGTCGAGTATGCCAACCGGCGCGAGCATTTGCCGTTGCCCTTGCTCAAGCCGACGGAAGTTAAGCCGCTGCCCGCCGCCGCGGTTGAGCAGGACGAGGATCTGCTGCCGGTCATCCAGGTCTACAACCGTGTCGCCCGGGCGGATGTTGAGCAGAAGGTGCTCGATGACCGTAAGCGCGTGCGTCATCTGCTGGATTTCGCCGAGCTGCCCACGGGTTTGCGCGCTCTCGACATCGGCACGGGCCTGGGCGTGTTGGCAGTGATGCTGGCGGAGGAAGGCGCCGTGGTGGTGATCGGCGTGGACATCAGCCCGGGCATGCTGGAGCAAGCGGAGTATCTGCGCCTTAGCCACCCGTCGGCGGCGACCGAGCGCATCAGTTATCGGCTGGCGCCGGCGCAGGAACTGCCTTTCAGCGACGAAAGTTTCGATTTGGCGACGTGCCGGCTCTTGCTTAACCACGCGCGCACGCCGGAACGGATCGTGAAGGAAGCCGTGCGCGTCCTCAAGCCGGGCGGCATTCTGCTCATGGCGGAGTTGCTGAGCGTCGATAACCCGGTCAAGCGCGCCACGCAGAACGCAATTGAAGAGCGGCGTAATCCCTCGCACGTGGCTGCACGCAGCGCCGATCAATATGCCAAGCTGGTGACAGATGCCGGCATGCAGATCGTCGCCAAACAGGCCGTTAGCCTGGAGCGCAACCTGGATGAGTGGCTGGCGGCGTATCGCACGGACAAGGCCGACGGCGCCGTCGTGCGCGAGATGATGGAGGCCGGGCTGGAGACAGACGCCGCGGGCATCAACGCGCGCCGGCGCGGCAACACCATCGACTTTGTGCAGCGCATGGTCTACATGAAGGCTGTCAAGCCTGCGTAGGCGCTGATTCTGGAGGATGCGCCCGCGGACAGCCTAGACCAAGGAGCCGGAGCCATGCCACACCGTTCCATCCTCTACCGCGAGATTCACGAGCAACCGGCCGTATTGGAAGCGCTGCTGGGCGGCGAGCGCCGCTCGGTGGGCGCGCTGGCCGACGCGGTGCGCCGGCGCGACATCAGCTTTGTCCTGATCGCCGGGCGCGGCACCAGCGACAACGCCGGGCGCTACGCCAACTATTTGATGGGTGCGCTCAATGGGCTGCCGGTTGCGCTCGCCACGCCTAGCCTGTATACGGTCTACCACAGGCCGCCTGTGGTGCGCAATGCGTTGGTCATCGGCATCAGCCAGAGCGGCGAAGGCCCGGACATCGTCAGCGTGCTCGATGACGCGCGCCGCCAAGGTGCGCTGACCGCGGCCATCACCAATTTCCCCGAATCGGTGCTGGGGCAGGCCGCGGACCACGTGATCGCGCTGCACGCAGGCGAAGAGCGCTCCATCGCCGCCACCAAGACCTATACGGGCGAACTGGCAGCCGTGGCGCTCCTGGCAGCCACCCTGGCGGAGGATCGAGCTCGGCTGGAGGAGGTGGCGCGTATGCCGCAGGCGGTAGCCGACGTGTTGGAGATCAACGCCGTCGTCGCCGAGCTGGCCCCGCGTTATCGCTATATGCGCGATTGCGTGGTGATCGGCCGCGGCTACAATTACGCCACCGCCTTCGAGTTGGCGCTGAAACTGAAGGAGCTGACCTACACGATCGCCGAGCCGTATAGCAGCGCGGACTTCATGCACGGGCCGCTGGCCTTGATCGAGTATGGTTTTCCTGCTATTGTGCTCGCGCCTACCGGCGCCATGCTGCCGGAAATGCAGACGTTTATCCGGCTGCTGCACGCACGCGAGGCCGAAGCGATTGTGATCAGCGACGACTCCGCCACGCTCGACATGGGCCGCACGCAGCTGGCGTTGCTGCGCAGCGTGCCGGAGTGGCTTTCGCCGTTGACGGCGATTGTGCCCGGCCAATTGTTGGCGCTGTATCTGGCCCACGCACGCGACTACGACCCGGATCACCCGCGCGGCCTGCGTAAGGTCACGCACACGCACTGACGTGCGGCGGCTGTTCGGCTACTCTGTTAAGTCTGCAGTACGGGCGCGCGTGAGCTTGACGAAGTCGGCTGGCGCAAGTTCGATCTGAGCGCCGCGCTGCCCGGCGCTCACCACAAAGGTCGCATAGGCAAGGGCGCTGCTGTCGAGCGCGACGTCAAAGGGCTTATTGACGAGCGCCAGCGCGCTGATGCCGCCGGTAAGCAGCCCGGTTAGCTTCTCGGCCTCGTCATGCGGGGCCATTTTCACTTTCTTGGCGCCGACCAGCGCGGCGAGCCGTTTGAGGTCCAGCGTTTGCGGGCCGGGGATGACAGCCAGAATCGGTTTGCGCCCCGGCGCGTCGACCATAGCGACCAGCGTTTTGAAAACGCGTTCGGCGGGCAGGCCGATGGCGCCGGTTACTTCCGCAGCGGAACGGAGGTTCTCTGCGTATTCATATTGATGGACGCGATAGGCGATTTTGCGGCTGTCGAGAAGACGTGTGACGTTGTTGGCAAAGGTCATGGCGGGTGAGGGTCCTAGTGCGCCGGCCGATCAGCGAATTGGGCAACAAAATCTGTCGGGGGCAGCGGTGAATTGAATTGGGAGTCGGCGCGTGATCTGCCGGCCTGGCTGATCAACTGGGTGGCTCAGCCACAAGGTCGTTGGGCGCTGTGGGCGTTGGGCGCCGCGCTGGTGTGGCTGATGGCTGCCACAGGCGAACGAATTTTGCGACGGCGGCAAGCGGTCGCGCTCTTCCAGGCTTTGGCCGACAGCGTGGCCTCGCCTTTGCATGTGCGCGGCCGG
>JBBSBO010000108.1:0-7160 GCA_038251215.1 Caldilineales bacterium | reverse complement strand
TATACCTCATGTATATCACGCGCACGGCATCCGAGGCAAATTGAGCGAAACTACCGAGCGGGCCAATGGGGCGCGGCAATTGAGTTGGTCGGCCTTGCGCCCGGTGCTATAATCAGGCCATGTATCTGGACCGCACCTATAAGCCGCGCCGCAAACGGCGCGGGTTGGCGAAATTTTGGCCCCTGATCGCGGTGGCGGCGGCGGCTATCATCCTCTACGAGCAGCAGCCGGCCTGGCTCTCCTCCCAGTCGAACGCGCCGACCGCCGTGCCCACGCGCAGCGGCGTCGCCTTTCTGGCCGATGCGGAGATCGCGTATGCCGCCGGCAATATCGCCGCGGCCATCGAAGGTTACGAACAGGTGATGCGCCTGGAGCCGGACAATCCCAAGCCGGTCGCCGCGCTCTCGGCGATCTACCTGATCATGCAGGACCTGCCCAAGTCGGTGCAGTTGGCGGAGAAAGCCGTGACGTTGGCTCCCGACGACCCGGATGCGCTCACCGCGCTGGCGCGGGCGCGCGACTGGCAGGGCGACTATGAGGGCGCGCTCAACAACGCCCTCGACGCGCTGGAGATCGACCCCAAAAACGCCACCGCCCTGGCGATTTTGGCCGAGGTCTACACCGACATCGGCAACTGGGACACGGCGGAGGACTACTTGCAGCAAGCCCTAGCGGCCGACCCGCAGAACGTGCTGGCGCTGCGCAACGCCGCTTTCCTTTACGAGATGCGCGGCAACTACGAGGTCGCCATCGAGGCATATGACCGCGCCATCGCCGTCGCGCCGCATCGCTTCGACCTCTACATCGGCAAGGCGCGCCAATATCGCGTCGGCCTGCTCGACTACGACAAGGCCATCGAGGCCTATCAACAGGCCGTCCAGGCTTACGAATCGGCGGTGACGCTCGACGCGCTGGGCGACGGCCTCTACAACGCCGGCGACCACTTGCAGGCCGTGCGCGTGCTGCGCCAAGCCGTGGAGCTGGACCCCAATTATGGCCCCGCATTGGTTCACTTGGGCATGGCCCTCTATGCCCGGCGCAACTACGAGGACGCCGCCGTCGAACTGGAAAAGGGGCTGACCCTGGTGGGCGACGACGCGCGCATCGAGCAAATCTACACGCTGGGCCTGGCCTATATCTACAAATCGCCGGCGGAATGTGACAAAGCCGTGCAGTGGCTGAACAAGGCGTTGATTGTAGACCCGGAAAGCGGGCCGGCGCTGGAAGGGTTGGCGCTGTGCCCCGCTCAGTAGCGCGGCCGCGCCGATTGTTTCGGCTATTTTGGCGCCCTCCTGCGCGTTTGCGCAGCGTGCGCCTTAACGCCGTATGCCCTAGCGCCTTGTGTATGTCTACCCGCTGAATAGGCCCCCATGAGCTTTAAACGATCGCGCCTGAAATCTTCTCTGCCGACCACAGCCACGCTGGCGCCGCACTTGACGCGCGACCAGGAAGCGTTGTCCGCCGGCGCGCCGCTCGCCGATGCAGGCGACGGGCGCGCGGCCGAGCCTGCCGCCGCCGGTCGCCAGAGCGAGACGGCCCAGCGCATCACCACCAGCAAGCGCCGTTTGCAGCGCCGCGTCACGCCGCTGGACGTGTTGCAGCAGCCGATCCAAGCGGGGATGCGCAAGGTCTTTGACCTGCGCCGTTTCTTGATCGTAATCGGCTTGACCATGGCGGTGCTGGCGCTGCCGTTGCCCGGCGGCCTGTCGACCGAAGGCCATCGCGCCATCGCCCTCTTTGTCTTTACGGGGAGCATCCTGGCGCTGGAGCCGGCGCCGCTGCCCATCGCCGCGCTGATGGTGCCCATCTGCCAGATCGCGCTGGGCATCGATGTGGCCGCGGGCGCGTTCGGGCCGTTCGGCTCGCCCGTGCTCTTCCTGATTCTAGGCAGCCTCTTCCTGGCGGAGGCACTGCGCAAGCATGGCCTGACGCGGCGCATGGCGCTGTACACGATTGTGGTCAGCCGCGGCAATTTGAGCAGGCTGCTGTTCGGTTTGATGACGGCGACAGGCCTGCTGAGCATGTGGGTGCTCAACACAGCCACCGCCGCCGTACTCATCCCGGTCGCGATGACTATCGCGCAGCACGTGGAGCCGGCGGAGAAGGCCGCGCGCGTGCTGCAACTGCTGATTTTGGGCATCGCCTACAGCGCCAGCATCGGCGCCATCGGCACGCTGATGGGCAGCGGCGAGAATGCCATTGCCGGCGGCCTGCTGGGGCAAGTGAGCGACTTTGTCTTCCTCGACTGGATGAAGTTCGGCGTGCCGCTGGTGCTGATGCTGCTACCGCTGGGCTGGTTCTTGCTGCAGCGCGCGCTGCCGGTCGCCAACATCGTGATCGACACGGAGCCGGCGATCCGTGAACTGGAACGCCTGGGCAGCTTGCGGGGGCCGGAGCGCGAGATCATCGGCGTGATGGTGATGTCCGTGGGGCTGTGGATCACGGGCAACATGCTCGAGTCGACGCTGCGCCTGCCCGCCACACTGTTGAGCAGCGCCGTGGTGGCGATCGGCGCGGTGGCACTGCTCTCGATTGAAGAAATTGTAGACTGGAACGACCTCAAGGGCGTCAACTGGGGCGTCTTCTTTGTGATCGGCGCCGGCCTGACGCTGGGCGATGCGCTGGACAAAACCGGGGCCAGTGCCTGGTTCGCCGAGATGCTGGCGCCCGCCCTGCAAGGGATGCCCTACGCGGCGGTGCTGGGCATCCTCGTGGTGACGGGCTTTACGCTGACGCAGTTCATGAACAACGTCACGCTGGGCGCGATTTTGGCCCCGGTGCTGGTCACGTTGGGGCAGGCGATGGGCGTGAACCCGGCCTCGCTGGTGGCGCCGGTGATCGTGTCGGTGGCGCTGGCCTTTGTGTTGCCCAGCGCCTCGGCGCGCATGACGATGGTCGCCGTCACCGGCGCGGTGGAGCGCAACGTGATGATGAAGACTGGGCTGATCGTCGGCATCCCAGCGGCGGCGCTCGTCTATGCCTTTTTCTTTTTGCTCTCCAGTAGCGGACTGTTCTAGGCACAGCAAATTAGGCGCAGAAAAAGGAGCGAGACCATGCGAGTTTGGGTGATCGGCGCCGCCCGCGCCGGAACGGAGGCCATTCGCCAGTTGCAAAAGAACGGCGAGATTGAGATCATTGTCTCCGACGCCGCGGCGGAGCCGTTGGCCGTGCGCGAGGGGGTGATCGGGCGCGTGGACCATGTAGAGTCGGTGACGCCGGTCAACATCAACAGCCTGGCGCGGCGCGTGCGCGCCGCCCTAATCGTGATCGACTCGAGCAGCGAAAGCCAGCGCTACGGGCGCATGCCCGGCGGCTCCGAGCTTTCGCAGGCGCTGACGCAGGAGATCGCCGCGTCCTGTGACGTGCCATGTATTGTCCTTTGAATGGAAAAATAGAACGCATTTAGCACGCGGTGCGGCCGCGAGAACAACGCACCTTGCCTATGCCGGATCAGGCTGAACCACTCATTCGACATAACCTGGGGTTGTATCGCCTGGATGGCTTCGTAGGACGGCGCGAGCATCTCTTGCAGCTGCACGCGTGGATGACCGGCGGCGGCGACCTGCCCGCCATCGCCATCAGCGGGCCGCAGGGCAACGGCAAGAGCGTGCTGGCGATGGCCGCGGCCTGGAACAACTTCCACGAGTTCAGCGACGGCATCGTGTGGGTCGGCGCGGCCGGGGGGGCGGGCTTCCGCCTGTATGACATCGTGCGCACGCTGGACACGGTCTTCGGCACGACGCTGACGCGCATCGGCGAGGAGCGCTGGGGCATCGGCATCCTCGAGCAGCTCTACCGGCGCAAGCGCCTGCTGATCCTGGACGAGCTGTCCGGCGCCACGCCCAAAGAGCTGGCGACGCTGGTGGACATCATCGGCCATCTGCACGAGACGGGCGGCGCCTCGCGCGTACTGTTGATCGACCGCAACTTCAGCCCGGCGATCGCCGAACTGGTGCAGTCCCAATACATCCGCCTGGAGGGGCTGCGCCGCGACGAGCTGCCCGAGTTTCTGCGCGTGCGTGCGCCGCAGGCCGTGCGCGAGGCGGCCCTGGCGCACGCGGACGAACTCTACGCGCTGACGTTGGGCCGTCCCTTTGTGCTGCGCCTGGCGCTGGGGCTGATGCTCGACTACCCGTGGGAGGACCTCGCCGGGCTGCTGTTGGGCGCCACGGGCGCGGACGGCGCACTGACCGCGCCGGACGTGGCGGCCTTCGCCGTGGAGAACTTCGCCTCCGTTTCGCCGGAAAGCGGGCCGTTGCTCGACCGCCTGGTGAGCGCGGCGGGCGGCGCTTCGTTGGTGGCGGTGCGCGATCTCTTTTGGGCGGACCTGGGCGACTCCGTCAGCCTGGGGCAAACGCTGCTGGCGTTGCAAGAGCGGGCGCTGATCGAGCATGACCCCTATGACCAGCGCGTGGTGCTGCACCCGCTGGTGCGCAACTACGTGGCGCAGAACGCCGTGATGCTGGGCGAGCAGTGGGAACGTCGCCACGCCGCCTATTATGTACACCTTGTGCGCCGCTACCAGGTGCTGCCCGTGGAGCGCTGGCCTGAGATCGACGCCGAGTGGGGCAATATGTATAAGGGCGCCGACTGGCTGGCGGGCCGCATCGAGCGCCTGTGGGAAGCGTCCTCAAGCGAGCTGGTGGCGGACCCCGCCATCGACAGCACGGGCCTGGAGATGCCGCCGGAGGTGCGCGGCGACCCCTCCGACCTGCGCTTGGCGCGCGATTACGCCGTGGCGCTGGCGCACTACGCCTTCTGGCGCCATCCGCCGGGCAGCCTGCGCTGGCTGACGGTGGGCGCGGCGGCGGCGCTGGCCCTGGGCGACCTGCGCGACTATGGCCTGATGCTGATGAACATCGGGCGCCATCTCTTCTTCCTGGGGCGCGTGGAGGAGGCGGTGACGTGGCTGAGCCGCGCCGCCGAGATCTTCGACACGCGCGACCTGCTGGGTGAGCTGGCCTACGCCCTCACCGACCTGGGCACGGCCTCGCGCATTCTGGACCGCCCGCGCCAGGCGCTCAGCTATCTGCGCGCGGCCTTCGAGTGCGCCGCACAACTGGGCGACCAGGATGGCCTCGCCACGGCGCACATGAACTTGGGCAGCGCCTATTACGGCCTGCACGACTTCGCCCGTGCGCTGACCGAGCAGCAGTGGGCGCTGCGCATCGCCATGCGCCGCCACAACAACCAGCAAATCGCCAGCGTCTTCAACAGCATGGGCCTGGCGATGGAGGGCATGGAGCGCCTGGAGGAGGCGGAGCAGGCCTATCAGCGTGCGCTGGAGACCTTCCGCCGCATCCAAGATGTGCTGGGCATCAGCACGTGCTACAATAATCTTGGCTCCGTGACCTATGCGCAGGGCAATTTCAACCTCGCCCTCTCGTGGTATGAGCTGGACCGCAGTCTGTCGGAGGAGCGGGGCGCGTGGACGGATATGGCCGCCACGCTGCACAATTTGGGCCATGTGGCGCTGGAGCAGCAGGCCTATGCGCCCGCCTACCGCTATTTCGCGCAGAGCAAAGAGCTATACGCCGCCTTCCAGTTGGTCGACTATGTGCGCGAAGAGGAAGAGATGCTGGAGTACGTGCGCACGGTTGCGCCGGACGTCGCCGCGCAGACATTTCTCTAACATAAGATTAGCGAAATTCTGGCGCAACAGGGCGAAATAAGGGCCGATTGGCGCACGCGAAATTTGCAGGCGCACAGGCCATCAGGTATGATGTGCCTGTTAGCACTCGTAGGCATAGAGTGCTAACAGGTTTTCTTTCGTCAACATCCGCAATTTCAAATAGGCGCCAGTTATTAGGGTTTAAGGAGGATTCCACATGAACCTGAAACCGTTGGGTGACCGAGTGGTCGTGAAACCCGTCGAGCAAGAAGAACAGACAACCACCGGCATTTTCCTGCCGGAAACCGCCAAAGAAAAGCCGCAGCAGGGTAAAGTTGTCGCGGCCGGCCCCGGTGCGCGCAAGGATACCGGCGAACGCATCGCCATGGACGTCAAGGTCGACGACACCGTCCTGTATGCGCGCTACGGCGGCACCACCATCAAGTTGGAAGGCCAGGAATATCTGATTCTGAAAGAAAGCGACATCCTGGCGATCGTCGAAAACAGCGGTAAATAAGCGCCCCGGTCGCTTTGGGCGTACCTTACCGGCACACCATACCCTGGAACACCGCGAAAAATAGTTGAGGAGATAACAATATGGCAAAGCAGATCGTTTTTGAAGATGCGGCACGCAGGCATCTGAAGGCCGGCGTCGACCAATTGGCCGATGCCGTCAAGACCACCCTCGGCCCCAAGGGTCGCAACGTGGCTCTGGACAAAAAATGGGGCAGCCCCACCGTGACGCATGACGGCGTAACGGTTGCCAAGGAAATCGAGCTGGAGAACCCCTTCGAGAACATGGGCGCCCAGTTGCTGAAGGAAGCCGCCACCAAGACGAATGACGTCGCCGGCGACGGCACCACCACCGCTACCGTGCTGGCCCAGGCCATCGTCAACGAGGGCCTGAAGAACGTGACCGCCGGCGCCAACCCCATGCTGCTCAAGCGCGGCATCGAGGCCGGTCGCGACGTGATCGTGCAGGCCATCCGTGACATGGCGATGCCTGTCAGCGCCAAGGAAAGCATCGCCCAGGTCGCCAGCATCTCCGCCGCCGACACCACTATCGGCGATCTTATCGCCGAGGTGATGGACCGCGTGGGCAAGGACGGCGTCATCACCGTCGAAGAGAGCAAGGGCCTGGAGTTCGAGACCGAGTACGTCGAGGGCATGCAGCTCGACCGCGGCTACCTCAGCCCCTACTTCGTCACCAATTCCGAGCGCATGGAAGCCGAGATCGAAGACCCGTACATCCTGATCACGGACAAGAAAATCAGCAGCGCCAGCGACATCGTGCCCATCTTGGAGAAATTGGTCCAGATCGGCAAACGCGAGATCGTGGTGATTGCGGAAGACGTCGACGGTGAGGCCCTGGCTACGCTCGTGCTGAACAAGCTGCGCGGCATGGTCAACGCTCTGGCTGTCAAAGCCCCCGGCTTCGGCGACCGCCGCAAGGCGATGCTGCGTGACATTGCCGTCCTCACGGGCGGGCAGGTCATTACCGAGGAACTGGGCCGCAAGCTCGAGACCGTCGTGTTGGAGGACCTGGGCC